>JAFYTT010000046.1 GCA_017558715.1 Clostridia bacterium
CGTATTCAACTAAAAACAAAACTGACACCACTCGAAAAGCGATGTCAGTTCGTTGCTTAACTTTTAGTTTTTTCTACCTTAGGACTCTTTTTTGTGCTGTCCGTACAATTTGGGGCAGTTCAATGATGCGGCTCTTATTCCGATAAATAAAACGATACATTATTCTTTGCATGGTCATAAGCGACATCAAAATCACTTCCCGTCAGATATTCACGGAAGACACCGAAAAGATGTCCCATGGTCTGCACGTCGGTATAAACGCCGGGCTGCATCGAATCAATCTGGTCAAAGAAATAGGATATCACCTGTTCCGGGAGTTTGTGGTCTGCAAACCGATATTTCGCATCCTGCACACCATCACAGTAGTACGCACGCATACATTCGATCAGATCATTGTTCACAGGAATCCCAAGCTGCGAAGAAATCAAATATTGGGATTCCATACCGACAGCACTGTCGATAAAGCACATGGCTTCATCGGTATGCTCCGTTTTTCCGTTGACAAGCAGAAACCAGTTCACAACAGGCGAAGACGCATCACCGTCCGCGGTAGGAAGACTTGTCAGATACGGCGTTTCTCCGGCTTCCATGATTTTCGTACTGTAAGCACCGATCATCATCAGCTGATCCAAAGCACCGAATTTTCCCATGGATGCAAGGAATGTTAAATCGCCTGACAAAAACGCTTCAATTTCAGAGTTGTTATATTGGTTCAGATTTCTGTAAAACATATACGATACCGACATTCCGTCCTCAAAAATGTCGGGAAACAGACCTTCATATGCATCGGCAAGTCGGTGAAGGATTGCTTTTTGATCGTCGTCATCCGTTAAGTCCCGATTCGCATGATCGATCAATGTCATACCGTTCTGTCTGTACAGGAAATCCGTCGCAAAGTAGTCAAGAAATACATATTTGCCGCTGTCATAGATGGATTTCAGGGAATCCGCAAACGCGAGTAAATCACCATCACACACAAGATTGTACGTGTCGATGCGTTCTTCTGTTGTCAGCATCAATCCAAGACTGTAGTTGAGCGGAATCATATACTGACCGCCCTCATATACACCCGATGAAAGGACCGCCTGATTGCAGTCCGAAAAATCCACACCAAGGGTATTGACATCAAGAAAAATTCCGTTCTGCAGAAGCTTCGTCAGATTCTGTACAATGTTATTGTTATCATGGTTGGAAAGGACAATATCCGGTCCTCCGCCTGCCATCAGTTCCCCTGCGAGCTTGGTGCGGTAATCGGGAATGATCATATCGGAATAGTCCTCTGTTATTACTTCAATTCCCGGATATTTCCTTTGAAATTCAGTAATCAGCCCCATCATATAGTCTTTGCTGCAGGTATCGTACCAAATCAGAAGCTCACCGCTTTCCAGGAGTGGTTCTGTCCCAGCAGAAGTTCCAACGGAATCCGACACATCGGAAGTCGTGTCACCCACACAACCGGCAAATGAGGTTGTCAGTAATAGTGCTAAAAGGGCTGTAACATATCGTTTCATCAAAAATCTCCTTTCAGTTTCCGCAGCATCGTCCCAAAGCTGACAATATCATGCAGCCACACACCGTCCTTCTGTTCTCCGCCAAGCAGTTCTACTTCCGTTGTTCCCTCGCGGTAAAACGCACGCATCGGCGCAGGATTGAAGATCAGAACTTCGTGGACTTCCTTATCCCGTGGATCATGGCGGCGCTCCAAGGTCGGAAGCGCATATGCGTTTTCTTCATAATCGGCAGTCATCATGACAATACCGCTTCGACTGGCAGGTCTGATGTTATAAGGACGTAAATACATCCAGATGGGATGACACAAACTCCTTGCAAGCAATGCGTTACCATAGGTGTGTGTGACAAGATAAGCATTCCGCCCAAGGAAATGCAGAACACGGTTTTTATGCAGGGTCGCGAGAAAACGAACCTTGATATACTGCGTGTCATTTTCCAAAATCACAGACGGCTTGTCTGCGGCATACAGAATGGACGTGTAAACTGTGCGGTTTGCCTGTATCTGATAGCCGTTCTCTTTAGCATATCTGCAAATCGACTTCATCGCGCGACGGCGTTTGTGATATGCTGAGGACAGGATGATGAGATTGACTGCCAGTATGATACCGACGATCAGAATCGTCATCTGCAAAACGAAGATGTCCCATGCCCACAGAAGTAAGCCGTACAGTGTCACACTGACAACGCCGATGATGCTCCAACGCAGAATGTTCTCCCGGCGTACATCAGCGGGGATTTTATCCTGATTGTGGATATCCCCAAGCGTTGCGGCGATTTCGTCAATGTCGCCAAGGTCTTCACATGCCGCGGCGAAGGCTTCTTCCTCGCGCATGCCGCCGAGCATATAGTTCTGCATCGCATCATGAATATGGTCTTCATATTCCCGCGCGACCTCATTTTTCTGCTTCTGTGAGCGGATGGATGCGGTCAGTGCACGGGTCAGACGGCGAAGCTCACGGTCAAGGTCGAAATCCTGTGCGCCGTCATAGTCATTGCGTGCCATATCACATTTCCTCGCCGATGACACGGTTGACAGCACCGGTGAAAACCTGCCATTCCTCGCGGCGGGCTTTCAGTTGAAGACTCCCAGCGGCTGTGATGCGGTAATACTTGCGGTCACGTCCTGTCTCACTCTTGGCATCGTACGATTCGAGCAGTCCGTCGTTCACCATCGCATGCAGGATCGGGTACAGTGTGCCCTCTTTCATTTTGAACACATTGTCCGAGCGGCGGTTGATCTCGCCGATCATCTGATAGCCGTACATTTCCTGCTCGGAAAGCACGCTCAGAATCAGAAGTGCGGTACTGCCTTTGGTTAATTCCTTGTTGATTGTCATGGTTGTAATCTCCTTTCGTTCGAGGCTTGTATTTGTTATACCTCGTTTATCTATGCATAGTATATCATAGTATCATAGGTTTGTCAAGAGGGTCAATAAAAAAAGAACTGCTTTCTGCCAATCACAGAAAACAGTTCCATTCGTTCTATTTCAGTTTCCGTCCCACGATATCAGTGCACCAAAGTCGTCGTTCGTCACGGTCAGACCCTGTCCGACCACGGTCACGCGATACCAATCGTCCCAGGAATCGGTGATATTGTCGTCACGGGTGATGTAGATCGTTCCGGCACAATAGCGCGTCTGATAGTCATTCAAGGCGGTAAAGGTGATGCTTGCCTGCGAGACGCCGCTCGGGATATATCCGTCTGATCTCTCCGACGGACTCCAC
>JAFYTT010000004.1 GCA_017558715.1 Clostridia bacterium
ATGCCGAAATACTCGGTGATCGCAAAATGACGGTCATAGCCGGGGACAGGACACAGGAACTTGACGCAGTCGAGCTTGCACCACGGGGTATTGCCCATAACGCCGTGCGTGACGGAACGGGAAATCGTATCGTACATGATATTGAGGGAGGAGTTGCCGTAAATGATGATATTGTCGGGATTGACCTCCATCATATCGCCCATCAGCTCTTTTGCTTCCTTGATACCGTCGAGCACACCGTAATTGCGGCAGTCGGTACCGTCCTCACAGAGCAGGTCAGAGTCGGAGGACAATACGTCCATCATGCCCATCGACAGATCGAGCTGTTCGACACACGGCTTGCCGCGCGCCATGTTCAGACGCAGATCCTTTGCCTGGTATTCCTTGTACTGTGCAAGCAGTGCCTGCAATTGTTCGGTCAGTTCCTCGCTGGTAAATTCATTGTATGCCTTCATTGGGTGATCCTTTCTATCGGGACGTGCCGTTATCCGACGGTATGCATCTGCGCTCTTTGCAGGATTTTTCAAGGTCGGCTTCAAAAACACGCTTGTTTTCTTTCATAACAGCAATATTATACCACTCTATTACGGATTTGTCAAGCAGATAATGCATAATCAGGAAATTTTTCCTGCATTTTTCAGACTTTTCCATTCCTCCTTGATTTTTTTGCTTGACAAATTACGCAAAATGCTATATAATGTAAGAAATCATGTCATATTTTCAGGAGACAGCTATGGAAAACAAGAAAGTATACGGTGTGATGCTCGTCGGATGCGGTCACATCGGCAAACAGCACATTGAAGATATCTACTACCGCGACAACATCCGCGTTGTTGCCTGCGTGGACTACAACATCGATACGGCACGTCAGTTTGCACGTCGGTACGGCGGCGAGTGGGATGCAAAGTACGGCTCCGACTACCGGGAGTTCCTTTCCCTGCCCGATCTTGACATCGTCATCATCGCAACGTACGCCGAGACGCATCTTCCGATCATGCGCGACTGTGTGGCGGCAGGCAAGCACGTACTCTGCGAAAAGCCGATTGCGCCGACCATCGCCGAAGCCGAAGCGTTCTGCCGCATTGCGCGCGCATCGTCGTCCAAGGTTCTGATCGCGCACATTCTCCGTCACAACCAAACGTATGCAAAAGCGGCGGAAATGATTCGTGCGGGACAAATCGGCGATATCCGACTGATCCGCATGGTACAGAACCACCACATCATGAACAAGGAACGCTATATGCGGCTGCTCGAGGACTGCTCTCCGATCGTCGACTGCGGTGTGCATTACGTTGACGTCATCCGCTGGTTCACGGGACTGGAGGTTGTCGACATCAGCGGCATGGGCGGCATTGTGTCAAAGGTTGTGCCCGAGAACACGTTTGACTGGGGTATGATCACGATGAAGCTGTCCAACGGCTGTACCGCCTATTACGAAGCCGGCTGGACCGACACGACCGCATCGGAGAATCTGAAGGAATTTATCGGCACCGACGGACGCATCAAGCTGATTCTTGCCGACTACCGCACGACCAACAAGGAAGAGGGCGACCTCATCGAATACTACGACAAGCGCACCGAAACGTACACGCAGATCAACATCAAGTGCAAGTACAAGGACATGTACGGTCAGCTTTCTGCCCTGATCGACATGATCGAAAACGACTCCGAAGGCTTCCCGACCCTCTCCGACGCAATGGAAGCGTTCCGTATCGTCATGCGCTGTGACGAAATCATCCGCGGCACGCTGAATCTCGAGCAGAAGTCTGAGGAAACGGCGCTGCAATACATCGGCGATATGATGTGACGGAATGAACGGACTGCTGCATTTTTGGCAGCAATATCGCATTTGCGGAGCAACTATATCGTGCCGTGACTGCAGGACACCGTATATCGCTGTTTTGGTGTTCTGATACGATGTATTGAGTATGGTATTGTGAATAAAAAAAGTATAAAAAGACCGCAGATCGGCGAAGAAAACCGTCTGCGGTCTATGTTTATTCTGCTTTTGATGGATTATTGATCTTCAAACAGCGCGTAGAACTTATCTCTGGTCTTGTTGACGTGCTTTTCAACGGTTGCCCACTTGGAGGCAATCTTCAGAGAAGGTGTGAGGAGCAGGTCACGGAACAGGTACGGCATACGCAGGAAGTGGTCCTTACCGAACTGGAAGGAGAACTCGAACTTACGGCCGGACATGATGAGGTCGATCATTTCCGCGGTCGTCGGGTCAGAGGAATACTTGCCCTTCAAAGCGACGTCGTAGTAAGTCGGGTAAACGGAACGGTAGGATTCTGCGGACATGGCTTCAAAGATCGTACCGATGTATTCGGGGTCGGGTGCGGTCGTCGGAATCGAGAAGACCTGGAACTTATCGTCGGCGTTGGTGAAGTAGATTTCCTGAGCGGTATCCCACTTCGGATACGGCAGGATGGAGTAGTTGTCTTCCATTTCACGCAGAGCGGTAAACGCGGCGGAGAAGCGGAGCGGTGCAAAGGCGACCGTACCGCCTGCAAAATAGGTTTCCTCGGAGTAAAGCTGTTCATATTCGCAGAAGCCGAGGGAGTTTTCCTGATAGTCACGCATCTTGGTCAGCGCGGATTCGGTCTTTTCGGACATGAACGTGATTTCCAGAGAACCGTCATCCTTGACAACGGTCAGCGGCTGGTTGAACGCGGTCAGCCAGACGTCACCGGTGTTGCAGATCATGTAGCCAAAGCCGTAGGTATCGGTTTCGTCCTTGCTGCCGTTACCGTTCGTATCGACATAGAGATCCTTGGTCAGTCCGATGAACTTATCAATCGTCCAGTCGCCCGATCTGACGAGGTCATAGAGATATTCCGGCTCCATATCGTAGTTGGAGGTCAGACGGGTATTGAAGAAGATTGCGTAGGTATACGTCATGGAAGAAATGGAAAGGTCAGAACAGATGGCAAAGAGCTTGCCGTTGACGGTTGCGCCGTCGTTGGCGTGCTTGTTGTGCCACGGCTGGGTCAGATCGACGTTGGGGACTTCCGTCCAGTCCAGACACGAGCGCTGACCGATCGGAATATATGCCATGTAGTTGACGTATGCGCAGAGTTCAGCCGCATCGTCACCTGCCATCGCGATCTTATTTAAGAACTTCGGCGTTGCTTCACGGTCGGTGGCGCCTTGGGAGACGATGCTGATCTTGGTATTGAAGCGGGATTCGATCTTTTCGTTTCTCTGGTAGACAGCGTCATTGCACTGGTCGCCGTTCTGCTCTTCTACCCAGAATTCGTTGTGGAAGTTGTACTCCTCCGAGCACGCAATACGGAATTCGCGTCCGCCGTAGTCAACCTCGGGCAGATTGTCGGGGATGCTCTGACGGATCTGCAGATCGGTCAGCTCAGCCGTATCAGCCGATGTTTCGACGGTGGAATCTGCGCCGCCGGTGACGGCATCTGTGACAACACCCGCGCCCGTATCACCGGAACCGCCGCAGGCAGTCATGACAGAGGATGCAGCAAGCAGTGCAAGCAGCGCTGCTGCAATGTTCTTTGTGTGTTTCATGATTCTTTCCCTTTCCTTGGACATAGATTAAGTTTATTGATCTTCAAACTGAGAATAGAACGCCTCAAGCTTCTTGTTGATGGACTTTTCAACGGTTGCCCACTTGGAAGCGAGCTTTGCATTCGGAGACAGCAACAGGTCGCGGAACAGGTACGGCAGACGTGCAAAGTGGTCTTCACCGAACTGGAAGGAAACCTCAAACTTACGACCGGACATGATGATGTCGATCATTTCAGCGGTGGACGGGTCGGAGGAATACTTACCCTTGAGCGCGACGTCATAGTATGCGGGATAGACGGAGCGATAGGATTCTGCGGACAGCGCTTCGAAGATCATACCGACAAACGAGGGATCGGATGCGGTCTTGGGAATCGAGAAGACCTGGAACTTATCGTCGGCGTTCGTGTAGTAGTTCTCCTGTGCGGTATCCCACTTCGGGAACGGCAGGATGGAGTAGGTATCCTTCATATCGCGCAGTGCCTTATATGCGGCAAAGAAGCGCATCGGCGAGAATGCAAGCGTACCCTTTGCAAAGTACAGCTCCTCGTCATACTGCGTGGTGTATTCGTAGAAGCCAAGCGAATTTTCCTGATAGTCACGCATCTTCTGCAGCGCAGATTCGGTCTTTTCGCTCATGAACGTCATTTCCAGCGTACCGTCATCCTTGACAACGGTCAGCGGCTGGTCAAACGCGGTCAGCCAGACATCGGCGGGGTTACAGATCATATAACCGAAACCGTAGGTATCCTCTGCGTCCTTCTTACCGTCACCGTTGCTGTCAACGTAGAGCTCCTTGGTCAGCTCGATGAACTTATCAATGGTCCACTCACCCGTGCGGACAAGGTCATACAGCGTATCGGGATCGAGGTCGTAGTTGCTGGTCAGTCTGGTATTGAAGAAGATTGCCGTGGTATAGGTCATCGACGAGACGGACAGGTCGGAGCAGATGGCATACAGCTTACCGTTGATCGTTGCGCCGTCGTTGGCGAGCTTATTGTGCCACGGCTGATCGAGATCGATATATTCGATATCGGTCCAGTTCATGCAGGAACCGGCACCGATGGTCTTGTATGCATGATAGTCGACATACGCGCAAAGCTCTGCCGCGTCGTCGCCTGCCATGACAATGTTATTGAAGAACTTCGCGACGTCGTCACGGTTGCTGCCCTGCGGAAGAATCGAGATATCGACGTTGAAGCGGGATTCGATCTTTTCGTTTCTCTGGTAAACGGCGTCGTTGCACTGGTCGCCGTTCTGCTCCTCGACCCAGAATTCTTCGTCGAAGTCAAATTCCTCGGAACAGATGATACGGAAGTCCTTGCCGCCCCAGTCCTTTTCAGGCAGATTATCGGGTGTCTGCTGGCGCTTTTCAAGCTCCGTCAGTTCCTTTGTTTCGACAGCCTCGGTAACGGCATCGTTTCCGTTTTGCGCGTTTTCGGTGACGGTACCTGCGTCAGCGGAATCTCCGCCGCACGCTGTCATGACAGACGCAACGGTGAGCGCAGAGAGCAGCCATGCGGCAATTCTTGTAGATTTCATAACAGATGCTTCCTTTCAAATTGTCGGTTCCGGCACATCTGCCGGCAACTATATTCTTATTAGAGATAGTATAACAGTTTTCACAGAAAAAGTCAAGAGATTTAACCGAAATATGAACAAGCGCCTGCGGAAATTCATGATAATTACACAAATTCTGCGGCGCTTTTTTGTATAGGATTCACAAATTGTCAGCGTTCGGTTTTCGGCTGATCCTTCATTTTCATGACACGGTTGACATCGTCGTTTTTACTGCCCCAGAGAACCACTTCTCCTGCGTCTTTTGTCTTCTGCATATCGATGATGCGCTGGTTTTCCGAGCCGCGGAAACGCAGGGAGATGTTTTTCAGCGCTGCCACAAATTCGCCGTCGATGAGCACATCGATGTGCGACAGCATTTCATCGGTGACCTCACAGTACGCGCGGCTGTCGGGTCTCGTTCCGTCGGGATGCCACAAATCTTCATCGAGCGTATAGCCGGTAAAGCACCAGATCGATTTCTTTGGGTACTGCTCTCTGATTTTTTTGAGCAGCGGCAGAAGCGCGCGCTGGTTGTCGGGCTCCATCGGTTCTCCGCCGAGCAGCGTGATGCCGTCGATATAAGCAGGTGCAAGCAGGTCGAGCAGTTCCCGCTCCGTTTCCTCGGTGTACGGCTGACCGTAGGTAAAGCTCCACGTCTGCGGGTTGAAGCAGTCCTTGCAATGATGCGTACAGCCCGATACAAACAGCGAGATGCGGACACCCTCGCCATTGGCAACGTCACAGGTTTTGATTTCTCCGTAATACATGGTTTTTCTCCATTTTCGCTTTCTATTCAAAAACACGTAGGGTGGTGACCGCAGTCACTGGGGCTCTGCTCCCGCCGCTGGGGATGAACAACATAACAAATTCGTATATAAAACTATGGGAAACCATATTTTCCTATCTTTTTCGCCATCGAATTTGATACACGGCGGGAGCAAGCCCCCGCCCTACGCGGTAATTGGCAAGTTATCCAAAACTCCCCAAAAAAGGGAGGATCTTCTCCTCCCTTTCGGTTTTCTTACAAGTGCAGGACGCGTTCCTTGATTTCCTGGGTACGTCCCTGGTTCCAATACTGGGTACCGATGTAGCCGCAGGTACGGCGTGCGACGTTCATCTTTGCCTGATCGGTATTGCCGCAGTTCGGGCAGACCCAGACGAGCTTGCCTTCCTCGTCCTTTTTAATCTCAATTTCTCCGTCGTAGCCGCAGACCTGGCAATAGTCGCTCTTGGTGTTCAGCTCGGCATACATGATGTTGTCGTAGATGAAGCGGATGACACCGAGGACGGCTTCGAGGTTGTTCTGCATATTGGGAACCTCGACATAGGAGATCGCACCGCCGGGAGAGAGCGCCTGGAACTTCGATTCAAACGCGAGCTTGGAGAACGCGTCGATCTCTTCCGTGACGTGGATATGGTAGCTGTTGGTGATATAGGACTTATCGTTGATGCCCTCGACGATGCCGAAGCGCTTCTGCAGGCACTTGGCAAACTTATACGTCGTGGATTCCAGCGGTGTGCCGTAAAGGGAGAAGTCGATGTTGTGTTCCGCCTTCCACTTCTTGCACGCGTCGTTCATATACTGCATGACGGACAGTGCAAACGGCGTTGCGGCGGGGTCGGTATGGCTCTTGCCGGTCATGAACTTGACACATTCATAAAGACCTGCGTAGCCGAGGGAGATCGTCGAATAGCCGCCGTAGAGGAGCTTATCGATCGGCTCGCCCTTCTTCAGTCTTGCCAGCGCTCCGTACTGCCAGAGAATCGGTGCCGCATCGGACAGCGTACCCTTGAGGCGGTTGTGACGGCACATCAGCGCTCTGTGGCACAGCTCCAGACGCTCGTCAAAGATCTTCCAGAACTTGTCGATATCGCCGCCGGAGGACAGTGCAACGTCGGGCAGGTTGATTGTGACAACGCCCTGATTGAAGCGGCCGTAATACTTCGGCTTGCCGTTTTCATCGACATACGGTGTCAAGAAGCTGCGGCAGCCCATGCAGGTATAGCAGTTGCCGTTGCCGTTTTTGTCGACCTTGAGCTCGAGCATCTTCTTTTCGGAGATGTAGTCGGGAACCATGCGCTTTGCGGTACACTTTGCCGCGAGCTTGGTCAGATAGTAATACTTGGAGTCCTCGTGGATGTTGTCCTCTTCCAGCACGTAAATGAGCTTGGGGAACGCAGGCGTGATCCAGACACCCGATTCGTTCTTGACGCCCTGATAGCGCTGAATGAGCATTTCCTCAATGATGATCGCAAGGTCATGCTTTTCCTGTTCGTTGCGTGCTTCACCGAGATACATGAAGATCGTGATGAACGGTGCCTGACCGTTGGTGGTCAGCAGCGTGATGACCTGATACTGGATGGTCTGGACACCCTTGGCAATTTCCTTGCGCAGGCGGCGTTCGGTGATTTCGTCGATAGCTTCAACGGAGACGGCACCGACAAAGTCGCGCATTTCCTCAACGACGCTGCGGCGGATGCTTTCGCGGGAGATCTGAACAAACGGCGCGAGGTGCGTCAGAGAAATCGACTGACCGCCGTACTGGTTGGAGGCGACCTGCGCGATGATCTGCGTGGAGATGTTGCAGGCGGTCGCAAAGCTGTGCGGCTTTTCGAGCAGCGTATCGGAGATGACCGTGCCGTTCTGGAGCATATCTTCCAGGTTGACAAGGTCACAGTTGTGCATATGCTGTGCGAAGTAGTCGGCATCGTGGAAGTGGATAATACCCTCGTCATGGGCGTCGACGATCTCCTTGGGAAGCAGAATACGGCGGGTAATATCCTTGGATACTTCACCTGCCATATAGTCACGCTGAACGGAGTTGACGGTCGGGTTCTTATTGGAGTTTTCCTGCTTGACCTCCTCGTTGTTGCATTCGATCAGGGACAGGATCTGCTCGTCGGTCGTATTGGACTTGCGGACGAGCGCTCTGGTATAGCGGTAGGTGATATATTTTCTTGCAACATTGTACTTGCCGCGTGCCATGATCTGGTCTTCGACGAGGTCCTGAATTTCCTCAACGCTTGCCGCACGTTCCATCTGTTCGCACTGGGCAGCAACGGCGTTTGCCGCGTCTCTGATCTCCTGTGCGGTCAGGCGCTCGACCTCGGGTACCTCATTGTTTGCCTTGGTCATCGCATTGATGATCTTTGTGATATCGAAAACTTCTTCAATACCGCTTCGTTTGATGATATTCATTCGGGGATCTCCTTTTTGGATGTTGATCTATTCCGTGGGATGCGAATCCCATATTTTGTGTTTCTGTCGGAACATAAATACAGGAAGCGCAGTATCTTGTGTTTCTACGCTTCCTATTATACCACATTTTGTATTTTCGGTCAAGGGCTTTTCCATACATTTTGTGTTTTTTCGCTTTTTCGCTGTTCTGCACAAAACGCATGGCGGAAATTGTACATTTTTCCCAATCGGTTTCGCATCTGAATTTTTTGTCCGATCGGAACCTGTTTGCCGTGCGGGATATATTGTACCACAAAAAAGAGATTCTGTCAAGACAAAACAAACCCGTTTTTCAAAAGAATGCAAAATTCGCAAGAAACACAAGATGGGCGAACAAACCGCAAGGCAGACACAAGATGTCGCGGAGGAAATGAAACATGAAAGAATGATGGATATAGAAGAAAGAATAAATAAGTTTCAAGCGGACATTTCCCCCAATGAAACCTATTTATTCTTTTTATTTCTTTATTCTTTACTTCCGACCTGATCAAATGCTCTCGTCTCGGTATCGTATACGGGACTTTGTGAGCCGTCTTCGTTGTACTGCGCCATAATGGCCTCGTACTCTGCCTCGGAGAACAGATAGCCGATACCGAGGAATTCGCGGTCGGCTGCCTCTGCATTCTTCTCGTCAGCTTCGGGCGATGCTTTCGCGCGCAGGAAGGTCACAAGATCGGCATCGGTACCGGCAATCGTGATATCGCGGGTACGCTCACCGTCGATGATGTGCTGCATCGCATCCTCGTAAACATCCGGGTCGGGACGCGTATCGACATCGGTCACGTCGAGATCGTCGGGATCAAGGGCGTTGAGCACGGACAGATCAAAGTCCTCCGTCACGTCAGGTTCGGCAAAGTGCGGAACGGCAGTCCCCCTGCCCTTCTGCGCACGGATCGCCGCATCCAGCGCATCGTCGGGACGCTCACCACGGGAAACGGAAAGCTCCTCATCCTCCTCGGCAAACAGACGGTGCTTTGCGGCACGTTCCTTTTCCATATCGGGAATGGCAGAGCGCCGCTTTTTCGGTGTTTCACGGCGTTTCTTCGGCTTTGACTTGGTGTTCTCGGCGGAATCGTCTTCGGTTGCCTGTTGTTTTGCTTCATGCAGCGCCTTCTGCTCGGCGATATACGCTTCCATTTCGGCAAGCTTCTTTGCTTCGGCATCGGAGCGGTGCACAAAGGAGAAGCGTTTCTTTTTCTTTGTCTCGGCAGTATCGTCACGGTCTGCTGCGGAAATGCCCTGCTCTCCTGCCTCCTCGACGACCTTCTGGGCACGGAAGAGGTGGAACAGCGATGCAATCTGCGACTGACGTTCTGCCGTTTCCTCGTCCTCCTCATGCAGATCGGGACGTGCGCGCATACGGGCAAGCACCTTGATGCACTCCGCCATCGCAAGGGTCATCAGCGAAAAGAGAACGATGATGACAAGCGCAATCGGCGAGAACGACGAGATGCCGAACAGCATACCGAACGTAGGGAAGAGGAAGAACAGGATCAGAAGCTCAAGCAGGGAGAGCAGCGACAGCGCGTGAATGGCGGTCATGCGGACACCGGGACGGAACAAAAAGTCCTCCCGCTGCCAGGAAAAGAGCATCAGTACGCTTGTCAGGATGCTTGTTAAAAACAGTACCGAGCCCTGTGCCAGTTCCGTTGCCGCAAATCCGAAGACGGCGGCGAAGAACGATGCCATGATCGCACTGCACGCCCAGAAGACACCCGTGATGATCTGCGGGATGCCCAAACGCAGGGGGTGACGCAGCCACGGCGCGGCGTCCTCGGCAGTACGCAGGACATCGCCCGACGGACGGCGGAACGCCAGTACAAGTACCGAAATAAAATCGATGACAAGACCGGACAGCAGGGTCTGCACCGCGCCCATACCGTCCTTGGTAAAGAGGATGGCATAGAGGACGAGCAGAAACCGTGCGGTCTGTGCACACAACAGATATTTGATGGCACGGATGACATTCATATCCGTGTTCTTGGCGATGCCGAGGGTCGACAGAATCGATGCAAAGCCGCCGCCGCCCTTTGCCGTCGCATCGGATACGATGACATCGGCTTCAAACTTCAGCGCTTCACAGCCTTCCTCGCCCGCAGCATCGGAGACACGCGAAACGACGGTATCGCCGCCGTGCGTCTGTTTCTCAGCACGCACCGCGATGTTCTGCGCAAACGAGACATCGGCGGCACGCAGAAGACGCAGATCCTCCAGCCGCTGTCCGACCACACCGACGGTCTCACCCGCTTCATGCAGGTAGGAAAGCAGCTCCAGCTTCTGACGGACATCGAGTCCGCAGCAGAGACGGTACATCGGGGCGTTGGTACGGCGGATACCCTCCTTCATCTGACGAAGCTCCGTGCCGTCTACCGCCTGAGTACGGTCATCGACGATGCCGAGCTGCTTGGCAAAATAGATTTCGGACGAGGCGGGACGCTCGGTACACAGAATGACCTTGATGCCCGCGTCTTTTGCATCGGTAATCAGCTGTCCGACACCGCGCAGATACGGCACACGGAAGCCGACAAAGCCTTCAAAGACCATGTCGTGCTGTGCCGCGCCGATGAATTTGAGATTGTTGTAGGAATAGGCGCGCGAGGACACGGCGACGACGGAATACGCCTGCCGCATCAGCTTGCGGTACGCAATCAGAATCGCGTTCTTTGCCTCGGGGGTCAGAAGCATAATGCGTCCGTTTTTGTGGTAATAGGCGCAATGAGACAGCAGTTCTTCACATTCGCCGCGCGAGATGGCAAGCATCTGCTCCTTGTACTGCACCAGCGTCGTTTCAAACAGCGATTCTCCGCCGACGCCTTTATGGTCGAGCATCGGATACGCGCGGTCAAGGCGGACGTTGTAGACATCCATTTTGCGCGCGAGGTTGAGAATCGAGGTCTCCTCCTCGGTACGCGCACGCTTTTCCGTTCCCTCGGACAGCGATTTCAGATACGCCTCGCCGTACATGCCGGTGGACAGAATCGCGTAGAGAATCGGACGCTCCATTGCCCGTCTGCCGCGGCGGTCTGTGATATCCCACAGACGCTCCTCGGCGTAAATGCGGTCGGCAACCGTATCGCGCGTTGTGAAAATGCCTTCCTTGGGCACAATCAGCGTCGTCATCGAACGGAGCTTGTCCATACAGATCGGGTTTTTGATGATCGCACCGGAGCCGCCTGCATCGCGGAACATCTGCACACTCTGATAGACGGCACACGCGAGCATGATGTAGCCGAACGCGATGTACATTTCGCTCATCGTGGAAACGGCAAACGACATCGCGCCCATAAAGCTCGAAAACAGCGCGTTCTGCTCTGTTGACAGCGCAAAGTCAAGCAAAGTCAGCGCAAAGACAGCACCGATGACAACAAGGCTCCAGACACGGCTGATGCGGGAGAGCATACCGAGCAGCGGAATACTTTCGTGGTTGATGATCGGATGGTTCTTTTCGGTGATCGCAATGATCGTTTCCTCGCCCGTTGCCGTGACAAGTGCCGTGGCATTGCCCGATGCGACGAGCGTACCTGCAAAGATCATGTTTCTCTGCTTTTCGGGCGGCAGGGTTTCGTGCAGGGCGATATCGGCGAGCTTTCTGTGCATTGCGCCGTGTCCGAAGAGGTGTTCTTCATCGAGGATGAGATCATCCGCGGTCATCAGGCGGGCATCGGCGGGGACAATATCGCCGCGCGATACGACGATGAGGTCGCCCGGGACAAGCTGTTTTCCGTCGATCATGTAAAGCCTTCCGTCACGCACCACACGCACGACCGGCAAGGAATAGCGGTCCATACTTTCCAGCATTCGCTGGGACTTGGCATACGACAAAAGGACGATCACGAGGTTCAGCGCAACGAGCGCCACAAGCACCCAAGCGCCGACGCTCTCCTCAAAGACAGCCGCAATCAGCGCCGCCGCGATGAGCAGATACGACGTATAGTCCAGCGTCATTGCCTTTAAGACGTTGAAGAACGTGATCTTGGAGACCGGATATATATCATTTTTTCCGTGCTTTCGCTGTGAAGTCCGCACTCCCTTGCGGGTCAGACCGTCCTTTTTTGACGACCCGAGTTTTTTTTCTGCCGCTTCACAGGTCAGTTGATACCAGTTTTCGGTCATGGAAATCTCCGTTGGCAGTCAATGTGGGTGACTGCGGTGAAATCAGGATGTTGTAAACGCCGAAAATCAAGAAGGATACGGCTGCAAGATGCCTGTATGGACGACCATTGGTCGTCCGAACATCAGGGTTACAACATTTCAATATTGGTGTTGAAACACAGATTATCAAACAATTGTTTCTTGCAATTACAATGTCGGTTCTGCACAGGCTCCCCAAAGCCGTCATCGTATGATCTCACGCCCGCACGCGCAGAACCTCTTTGCCGTTTTCTTCCTCGGTATAGAGGGTGATCGCGGTGACGTTGTCGCGGTAGCCGGCGATGAGGGTATTGGCGATGGCGTCCTCGACGTGGGTCTGGATATAGCGGCGCATATTGCGGGCACCGTACTTTTTCGAAAAGGATTCCTGCGCGATGACGCGGACGGCATCGGCGGTATAGATCAGCGCAATGTCGCGGTCGCCGAGCGCACGTACCAGATCGCCGAGCATAATCTTGGCGATGCGTCCGAAGTCTTCCTCGTTCAGCGAACGGAACGTAATCACCTCGTCGACACGGTTGATAAACTCGGGACGCAGGAAAGA
>JAFYTT010000001.1 GCA_017558715.1 Clostridia bacterium
CAAGGAATCGGAAATCTTCATTGCGGACACGCTGGCAGAGCTTACCGCCGAGAATGTCCACTGCAAATATATCGTCGTCTCCGAGGCGGGTGCGTCCGTCTACTCGGCATCGAAGCTGGGTGCTGAGGAATTCCCCGACTTTGACGTCACCCAGCGTTCTGCCGTTTCGATTGCAAGACGATTGCAGGATCCGCTTGCCGAGCTTGTCAAGATCGACCCGAAATCCATCGGTGTCGGTCAGTATCAGCACGACATGAAGGAAGCGCGTCTTGACGAAGCTCTGACCGGTGTCGTCGAGGACTGCGTCAATGCCGTCGGTGTCGACGTGAATACCGCCTCTTATTCCCTCTTATCGTATATTGCGGGCATCAACGCAACGTCTGCCAAGAACATCGTCAAGTACCGCGAGGAAAACGGCGCGTTTACCTCCCGTGCGCAGATCAAGAAGGTGCCGCGCATCGGTGCAAAAGCGTTTGAGCAGTGTGCTGGCTTCCTCCGTATTCCGGGCGGACGCGACATTCTCGACAACACCGGCGTGCATCCCGAGTCCTACGACGCGGCAAAGGCGCTGCTGGACATGTTCGGCTATACAACGGCAGATGTGAAGAACGGCGCGCTTGCCGATCTGCGTACAAAAGCGGAAACATTCGGATTTGACGCACTGGCAGAAAAGCTCTCCATCGGTGTCCCGACGCTGACCGACATCCTCGCAGAGCTGGAAAAGCCCGGGCGCGACATCCGTGACGGTCTGCCCAAGCCCCAGCTGCGCTCCGACATTCTCGGCATGGAAGACCTTGTCCCCGGCATGGTGCTGACGGGTGTTGTCCGCAACGTCATCGACTTCGGTGCGTTCGTCGACATCGGCGTGCATCAGGACGGTCTTGTTCACATCTCCCGCATCGGCTCGAAGTTCATCAAGCATCCCTCCGAGGTGCTTGCCGTCGGCGATGTCGTCGAGGTCAAGGTGCTGGAGGTCGATCTGAAAAAGAAGCGCATTGCGCTGACGATGAAGATGTGATAAACAGAAAGGTCTGATGCTGTGCATGGTCGGCAGATCGCGTGACGGCACATCCGCGTCTTAGCCTTCCCTGGTTAGGGAAGGTGGATTTCGGTGAAATTGCCCCTGCAATTTTGCCGAAAGACGGATGAGTCGTCGAGACGGCGGCAATCCTGCAGAGCATTTGGCAACTGGAAATACGTGTCATTTTTCCGTTATAATTCAATGTAACATCGAATCAGAAAAGTAACAGAGAACGACTCATCCGTCAAATTCCCCATGGGAATTTGCCACCTTCCCTCACCAGGGAAGGCTTGGACACGGTTGCATCCATCCTCATTTTTATTTTATTTTAATTTATTAAAACCCCTCACCCCCAAAATCGGTCACATTCCCGTGAAATTTCCATTGTTTTGTAAAAAGTACACAAACAATTACCGCAAATTTTGTGACATGAGCCTCTTCCCAAAACGGAGATTTTTTGATATAATATACATCGTAAAAAAGTACAAGCAAAAAATGGGATAATAAAAAAATCCCTTTTCACAAAGTACAGGAGGAACACAATGGCAAGCTTATCTCTCAAACACATTTATAAGAAGTATCCGGGTGGTGTTACCGCTGTCTCCGATTTCTGTCTGGAAATCAAGGACAAGGAATTCATCATCTTCGTCGGCCCCTCCGGATGCGGTAAGTCCACCACTCTGCGTATGATCGCAGGTCTGGAAGAAATCACCGAAGGCGAACTGTTCATCGGCGACCGTCTCGTTAACGACGTCGCTCCTAAGGACAGAGACATCGCGATGGTGTTCCAGAACTACGCTCTGTACCCGCACATGTCCGTCTTTGACAACATGGCATTCGGTCTGAAGCTCCGCAAGGTTCCCAAGGAAGAAATCAAGCGTAAGGTCGAAGAAGCAGCTCGTATCCTCGACATCTCTCACCTGCTCGACAGAAAGCCGAAGGCTCTGTCCGGCGGTCAGAAGCAGCGTGTCGCGCTCGGTCGTGCGATCGTCCGTGACCCGAAGGTCTTCTTGCTCGACGAACCGCTGTCCAACCTCGACGCTAAGCTCCGTGCACAGATGAGAACCGAGCTTACCAAGATCCACAAGAGACTCGGTACCACCTTCATCTACGTCACGCACGACCAGGTCGAAGCTATGACCATGGCTACCCGTATCGTCGTTATGAAGGACGGTGTCATCCAGCAGGTTGATACTCCTCAGAACCTCTACGATTCTCCCTGCAATGTCTTCGTCGCAGGCTTCATCGGCACGCCTCAGATGAACTTCATCAACGCGAAGCTCGAAAAGAAGGGTGAAGACGTTTACGTTACCTTCGGTAAGAACTCCCTCAAGCTGCCGGCTGAAAAGGTCGACAATCCCGATCTCAAGCCCTACATCGGTGAAGAAGTTATCGTCGGTCTCCGTCCCGAATGCATCAGCGATGAAGAACGTATCCTCAACGCTACGCCCGAATCCGTCATCGAGACCTACGTCGAAGTTACCGAACTTATGGGTGCTGAAATCTATCTGTACCTCGTTACCGATGAGCAGACTCTCACCGCTCGTGTTTCCTCCCGTTCTACCGCTCGTTCCGGCGACACCATCAAGGTTGCTCTTGAAGTTGCAAGAATGCACATCTTTGATAAGGACACCGAAAAGTGCATCGTTCACTAAGATGAATAAAAAGGTCTGCTCTCCAAAGGAGCAGGCCTTTTTGTTTGGATGATGGTTGGGGAATTGGATTATATGGCGATGATGCCTTGAGCAGGCGTTTCTCTTCCTCCGCCCTACGGATTTTAGCAATGCATCTGCATCTACCATACCCACCCGATTCTCCAAAGAAAGGAAAAACCAAATGAAACTTCTCTTTTGCGGCGATATTTGCTTCAACTACAAGCTTGACGTCGATGCTGCCATGAGTGCGGATATTTTAGCCGATGTCAAGGGGGTGTTTGATGCCGCTGACGTCCGCATTATGAATCTGGAAACGCCGATTTTTGACGAGGGCGTCGGTACCCGCATCACAAAGTCGGGACCCAATCTGACGGGTCGTCCGCACAACCTCGGTTTTCTGACCGAAGCCGGCTGTGACTGCGCAATTCTCGCCAACAACCACACAGGTGACTTCGGCGACGAGGCTCTGTATCAGACCTTTGATTCTCTCGACCGTGCGGGGATTCCGTACTGCGGTGCCGGTCACAACATAGAGGAAGCGTACCGCGCGTGGCGTTATGCAAAGGACGGAATCACGTTTTCCGTGATAGCGGTCTGCGAAAACGAATTCGGTCTGGCGGAACCGGACAAGCCGGGTTCTGCAGGCTTTTCGATGGAACGGCTCTCTGACGCGATCGTGCGCGAACGGGTGGTCTCGGAGTTTGTCATTGTCGTCTACCATGGCGGCTGTGAACACAATCCCCTGCCCTCGCCGCTGTGCCGCGAACGTCTGCGGATGTTCGTTCGTCTCGGTGCTGACGCGGTCATCGGCGGTCATCCGCACTGTGTCCAGGGACGCGAATACTACGACGGCAAGCCGATCATCTACTCGATGGGCAACTTCTATTTCCCGTGGTGCTCCGGCGACGGTATCTTCCGTGAGGATCTGTCCTGGCAGACCGGCTACATGACGCAGCTGATCCTGGAGCACGGACGCAATCCGCAGTATGAGCTGATTCCCTACCGCACCGCGGCGGACGGCTCGAAGATTTCGCTGTTCTCCGAAGACGATGAGAAAACGCTGATGGCGTATATCGACCGTCTTTCCCTGCTGCTCCACGACGAGGACTACATGCGCCGCCACTATATGGGCTGGTGCGTCATCTCGGGACTTGGCTACATCCGTGCGCTGGTATCCAAGCCCGAATATTACGACCCGCAGAATCCGCCCGAAAACATCGCACCCCTGCGCAATCTGCTGTCATGTGAAGCACACAACGAGCTGTGCCGCACGACCCTGAAGCTGGCGTTTGAAGGCCGGATGCAACAAGCATACGACAACGAAGCAGCGGCAAGAGAACTGCAGAAGCTGCCGGTGTGAGTCATTAGATCATGGTATATCCAAACCGCGTAGGGCGTGAGGCATACCTGCCTCGGATTGCCTCCCGCCGTTATATCAAATTTGATGATGGTAATTCGAGGAAAATTACCCCAACAAATGTTGTACTAATATGATATGCGGTTCGTCCATGTGCGGCGGGAGCAAGCCCCCGCCCTACGCGTAATTGAAAGTGCCTGCGTCACCCGTATAACTACATCAACCCCTCATAACAAACAACAAAAGGAGCCTCAATCATGAGATTCATTTACGACCACGATTTTCATATTCACTCCCAATTATCCCTTTGCTCCGGTGATCCCGAGCAGAATCCCGGACGCATCCTCGCTTATGCAAAGCAGAACAACCTCAAAAAGATCGTTTTGACCGACCACTACTGGGACGAACGGATTCCCGGTGCATCGAACTGGTATCAGCAGCAGAACACCGAATGGGTTTCCAAGTGGGGTCCCTTGCCCCAGGCGGACGGGATTCAGTTCCTCATGGGTGCGGAAACCGACATGGCGGCTGACGGTACGATCGGTGTTGACAGAAAGACCATGGAGCGCCTCGATTTTGTCATCGTTCCGACGACGCATCTGCACATGGGCGGATTCACCTGCCGCGGCGACGAGGACGAATTGGAACGCGCAAAGCTGTGGGTTTCCCGCTTTGAGCATCTGCTCCGCGCCGATCTTCCCTTTGAGCGCGTGGGTCTGGCGCACATGACCTGCTCTCTGATCGCGTACAAGATGGACTACCGTCTGGCGCTGCGCTCCATTCCCGATGCCGACATGATGCGTCTGTTCCGTGCGGCGGCTGACCGCGGTATGGGTATTGAGCTGAACTTCACCGCTGTCAGAGACGGTGTCCCCATGACCTGGGAAAACGACGTCGACGAGCTTCGTCCCTATCAGCTGGCAAAGGACTGCGGCTGCAAGTTCTACATCGGTTCCGACGCGCACAAGACACCGGGTCTTGACGCACAGAAAGCAAATGCCGAGGCGATCATTGATCTGCTCGGTCTGACAGAGGATGATAAGTTCGCGTTTGCGAAATAAGAAAAAAAGAGCGGCTGCCAAATCCGGCAATCGCTCTTTCCTTTTTTCCTCATCATTTCCTCATCGCAAAGCCTCGTCAGAATCCGCAGTACGGCGTGGAATCCAGAGCCCGTCCAACGAATCCATTGGACTCGACAAGGGCAAATAAATCGGTCAAATTCTCCCGAAACCCATCTGTTTTTCTCCGTTTTCGTCATCTTGCACAAATACAGCGCCCACATTTCGTGATTTTGACGGTCACGAAACACAACGAACCTCTTGCAAAATCGGAAAAACTCTGCTATAATATTTGCAGGGACGTTTATTCGTGCTTTAGCACAGAAAAGTGTCCGCAAGGAAACAAGTCGATAACGCAGACCCGAGCGTCGGGATACCGAGCCGGGCGTGCGATTTACAATAGCAAAGGAGAATACCTACCATGGCCAAATTAACATCCAAAGAAATCAGAAACGTCGCGCTCGTCGGTCACTCGTCTGCCGGCAAGACTTCTCTCGCAGAAGCAATGCTGTACCTGACAAAGGCTACCGACCGTCTGGGCAATCCTGCTGACGGCAACACCGTCTGCGACTTTGATGACGAAGAAATCAAGCGCGGACTTTCGATATCTACTTCTGTCGCTCCCGTCATGTGGAACGGCATTAAGATCAACCTGCTCGACGCTCCCGGTTACCTGGACTTCATCGGTGAAGTTTACCAGACCATGCGTGTTGCTGACGCCGCGATGATCGTTGTCGACGGTAAGGCAGGCGTTGAAGTCGGTACCGAGCTTGCCTGGCAGCAGGCAGAAGAAGCAGGCATTCCGCGTGCATTCTACATCAACAAGTTTGATGACGGTGAAGCTCGCTTCAAGCGCGTTTACACCCAGCTGCGCGAAACCTTCGGCGTTTCCGTCTGTCCGATTCTGATCCCGATGATCGACGGCGACAAGGTCGTTGGCTTTTTGAACCTCATCAACATGCGTTCCGTCGTTTACGATAAGAACGGTGCGCCCGAAGAATCCCCGATTCCCGAAGATTTCCAGGATATCGCTGACGAATACCGTGACATGCTGCTCGAATCCATCGCACAGACCTCCGACGATCTGATGGAAAAGTATTTCGGCGGCGAAGAAATCACCTACGACGAAGCAGTCCTTGCTGTCCATGAAGGCATCATCAGCGGTGACATCGTTCCCGTTTACTGCGGCTCCGCAACCAAGTTCTGGGGTATCCGTATGCTGATGGATCAGATCGCTGACTCCTTCCCGCGTCCCACCGCAAAGAAGGAAGAAACCATCGTCATCGAAGATATGGAAGACACCACGCCCATCGAGCCCGACGGCACCACCTCCGTCTTCGTCTTCAAGACCATTTCCGACCCGTTCGTCGGTAAGATGTCCTTCTTCAAGGTCATGAACGGTGAACTGAACAACACGATGGTTCTGCGCAACACGACGACCGGTCAGAACGAAAAGTTCGGTCACATCTACACGATGACCGGTAAGAAGCAGACCGAAGTTGACGCACTCTGCTGCGGCGATATCGGTATGATTCCGAAGCTCGCTGCGACCAACACCAACGATACGCTGACCCTGTCTGCGGACGATATCAAGTACGCACCCATCAAGTTCCCGCAGTCCTTCATGAAGCGCGCAATCCAGCCCAAGGCAAAGGGTGACGAAGACAAGATCTCCTCCGGTATCGCAAAGCTGCTCGAAGAAGACCGTACCCTGTCCTACGAAAACAACGCCGAGACCAACCAGATGTGCATCTCCGGTCAGGGCGATATCCACCTCGACGTCATCGTTTCCAAGCTGAAGAACCGTTTCGGTACGTCCGTTGAACTCACCAAGCCGAAGATCGCATACCGCGAAACGATCAAGAAGTCCGTTCAGATCGAAGGTAAGCACAAGAAGCAGTCCGGCGGTTCCGGTCAGTTCGGTCACGTTAAGATCACGTTCTCCCGCGGCGAAGAAGAAGGTCTGACCTTTACCACATCCGTCGTCGGCGGTACCGTCCCGAAGAACTTCTTCCCTGCTGTCCAGAAGGGTCTGGAAGAAGCGATGGAAAAGGGTGTCCTCGCAGGCTTCCCTGTCGTCAACCTCAAGGCTGACCTGTTCGACGGTTCTTATCACCCCGTTGACTCCAACGAAATCTCCTTCAAGCTCGCAGCACGTCTGGCATACAAGGAAGGTCTGCCGAAAGCTGGTCCCGTCATCCTCGAGCCGATCGGCAAGCTGTGCGTCTACGTTCCCGATTCCATGATCGGTGACATCATCGGCGGCGTTTCCAAGTCCCGTGGTACTGTCCTTGGTATGACCCCCACCGAACGCAAGGGCGAGCAGATGGTTGAAGCAGAAGTTCCGATGTCTGAAATGACCGATTACCCGATCACGCTCCGTGCGATGACCCAGGGCCGCGGCCGCTTCACGTTCGAGTTCGACCGCTACGAAGAAGCTCCCGCTGAAATCGCACAGAAGATCATCGAAGAGCGCAAGGCTGAAATTGAAGAATAAGAAATTGACAAAAAGGGGAATCTGCGGATTTCCCTTTTTGAATGAGAAATTAGAAATGAGAAATGAGAAATTGGAGCGACCATGAGGATAGTGCTCTCTTGATTTGTAGGGGTGCGGTCACCGCTCCCGCCTGAAAAGCATCAGCTCCACGCATAACTGCCATCAAATCCTTTCGTTGACTGTATTTTCTCATAAACCCGACCCATCCAAAGGAGGTATCCTATGAACCGTATTATCAACATCGTCGTATTTCTGCTGGTGCTTCTGCACGTTCTTTCCCTGCTCTGCGGGTGTTCTCGGGATGCAGGACAATCTGAAACCACTGACACAGGACAGTCGGGGACACCTGTCCCTACAATCGAGGTGACAGACAGCGTGGTGCATACCGAAACAGAAACGGTCACCGAGGAAATCCCGCCGTTTGAACTTGACTTGTCCTCGCCGATGGACTTCTGGTATATGCAGGACATCGCACGCAATGACCCGCCGTCGCGCCTGTCGTTTCTGCACACGTTCGGATTAACCGAGGTCATCGGGAATGAACGCGCGGAAATCGAAGCCGTCGATGCGTGGTTTTCCGACATGGGACGTCTGTCTGTGCCGCAGATCGGCGGAACCCCGACTGCATCCTATGACATCCACGAACGGACGCTGACATTTCAATATAACAACGACGACGGCTCCCCCTGCGCCATTCTGATTCACCGCTTTGTCCTCACCGCCGAGGAAATCCATGCAGAACTGGGCAATGATTCCGAATGGACGCCGCTTGATGTCAATCCTACCGCCGATACGGTTTATCTTTATCTGGATGACGATGATGGGATGATCGTAACGGTGTTGTATGGCGAGCAGGTCATACATCTTCTGATGTACGGCGACGATACCGAGCTGCTGACGGCAAAGTTTGCCGATCTCAATTTTCATTTCACGTTGGATGACTGGAGCATTGCAGACTACAACGGGATTCCCTATTCGCTTGATTTTTCCTACCCGAATGACCTCGAAACGGTACTTTCCCTTCCCGAAATGACAGACGCGGAACTCCAAGCGTTCAGTCAGACAGATTCCCGCTTCATGAACGGGCTTCATACGCATGACGATGCGGTACACGTGGCTGACCTCGTTTCCCGTGTGGCGTTTCCACGTCTGCACGGCAGAATCGCCCCCGAAACATTCACCGTCTATCCCGAACCCGACCGCGCGTCCGTGCTCATTCCGCTGACGCTTGACGGAACGCGCGCAGGGCAAGTCATATATGATCTCGAAATCGAATACAGCGCAGTGAAGAAACTCTATCTTTCCCGTCTGCGGGATGGCACGTGGGTTTCCGACAACGTCACCGCGTGGATGCAGATCGGCGAGAATCAGTATTGTGCCGAGGTTTGGGGTGTTTATGTCACGCTTATCATCTGGGATAACGCGTTCAAGCCGGAGGACGTAACATTCGGAACCCCCATACAATCCCTGTCCCATCCGACCATCGACCGCTCCCACATCCAATACGCTTACGTTGCAGAGCTGGAATCGGACAACCGCATCCATCTTGTGGAACTGGATTCCCCTGACATTGACATTGCTGCCTATCTTACGTCCTATGCGGCAGAAAACGCCTCCTTTGCCAAAATCGGTTTTGAAATATCCGCTCCGCTCGATGAAACCACCGTTTACATCGATCTGACCTCCGGCGGCGCCACAGAAGCCGATGTGCGCGCTCTGCAGGCAGGGGACGTCATCGGTTGGATTCCGAGGGGAGGTCCTATGGAGAGCTATCCCGCAGGTTACGCCGAAGCGATACGTTATATTGAGATTATCCGGCATACAAATCAGGAGTAATAGACGGGACAGGAGTTATTCAAGGTAAATTCTGTGAAGGAAATCACACAATGAAGAAGAAAACAGATGCCTCATATTCAGAAACCAAAGACAGAATCCCAGCACAGCTGCTGACGGTACAAGAGCGCATCCACATTGCAAAATCGCTTTTTGGCATCCTCACACCAGATATAACATTAGAGCAAGCAAAAGAAGAGCGATTAAATAACA
>JAFYTT010000047.1 GCA_017558715.1 Clostridia bacterium
CATCTGTACCATTTCCGAGGTTATCGGTACGCGAGACTCCATTATGCTGTATCTGTCCTATCACGGTGTCGAAAAATCAATGGCGTTCAAGACCATGGAATCTGTCCGTAAGGGCAAGGGTCTGACACCGGAGATGGAGGCGGCAATGAAGGAACAGAACATCCCCGACTGGTACATTGCCTCCTGCAAGAAAATCAAGTACATGTTTCCCAAGGCCCATGCGGCGGCATATGTCATGCAGGCCATTCAGTTTGCATGGTATAAGGTACACAGACCGCTGGAATTCTATGCTGCATACTTTACTGCAGCACCCGACGGCTTTGACGGGGAAATCGTCATGCGCGGACGATCCGGAGTTGTCGCAAAGATCGGAGAAATCCGTGAAAAGGGTATGGAAGCGACGCAGAAGGAAGCCGATGTGGAGGATGCGCTCAAGATCGTCATGGAAAGCATGGCACGCGGCATTCGCTATCTGCCGCCGCATCTGTACAAGTCCGATGCCAAGGCATTTCTGCCTGAGGACGGTGCCATCCGTATGCCGTTTTCGGCGATGTCCGGGTTGGGTCTGTCCGCTGCCGAAAAGATCGTGCGCGCACGTGACGAGGGTGAGATCTACTCCAAATCCGAGCTGCAGGACCGTGCACAGCTTTCCCGCGCCGTGATGGAAATTCTGAACACGAGCGGTGTTCTGGACGGCATGAGCGAAACAAACCAGTTATCCTTGTTCTGATGCACAATGATCCGAAAAAGTTTCAAAATTTTACGGGAAATTTTGCAAAAGCACTTGATAAAATCGGTTAAAAATGGTATACTAATAAATGCAGTTTTAAGAGCCGGAAAACAACAGGGACCGCAGGTGCGGTTTTCCCGACCGGACAAATGATATTTCATGTACACACAGAAAGGTAAAGATTACGTTATGAACAAGTCTCAGGTTATTGATGCCGTTGCACAGAAGACCGGTCTGAAGAAGAAGGAAGCAGAAAACGTTGTCAACGCATTCCTCTCCACGATTGAGGATGCTCTCGCAAACGAAGAAAAGGTACAGCTCGTCGGTTTCGGCACGTTCGAAACCAAGGTACGCAAGGCCCGCATCGGCAGAAATCCCGCTACCAAGGAATCCATCGAAATTCCTGCATCCAAGCACCCGTCCTTCACCGCAGGTAAGGCACTCAAGGAAATCGTCAACAAGTAATTCATACATGAGATATTGTGTACACCGTACACAATATACGGATGACCGCACCTGTGCAGGAAAAACCTTGGGTGCGGTCGTATTTGTATTTTCGGGAAAGGATACCCATTCTATGAGACTCGATAAATATCTGAAGGTATCGCGCATCATCAAGCGCAGAACTGTGGCAAACGACGCGTGTGACGCCGATCATGTCACGGTCAACGGTCGCCGTGCGAAGGCATCGTACGATGTCAAGGAAGGCGACGTTCTGGAAATCACATTCGGCGAAAAGACGCTGCGCGTGCGCGTGGTCGATGTCAAGGAACACATCGGCAAGGCAGAAGCTTCCTCTATGTATGAGGTGCTGGAGGGCTGAATGGTATAAACGGGACTGTCTCCGCATAGAATGAACCGAACATCTGATGATGGGAGGAACATTCCATGGCCATGGCAGAGGGGACAGAACGCCGTGAGATACGGCATGCCGTAACACTGGATGACCGCAGACATTTTTCGTGCGGCGGTGTTCTGGATGTCGATAATTATGATGAACATACGGTATGTGCAAAAACATCCTGCGGGATTCTGACCATTGAAGGGGAAGGACTGCATGTCAAGCATCTTGCTCTTGAATCCGGGGAGCTGGTTCTGGAAGGAACGGTGCACGCGCTGTATTATACAGACGATGGCAAAACAAAAGAGAACGGCGGATTTTTCGCGCGTCTGCTCCGATGACAGCGGCGTATGAGATTGCCACCGAGCATGCGATTCTGGCGGAAGCCAGCGCGGCAGGGAATCTGCGGGCACTTCCCGCGGCTTTGCTGTTCGGTGTACTGCTCGGTGCGCTGTATGATCTGTTCTGTATGATTGCCACAGCACTCGGTGTGCGGGAGGACGCATGCTCGGACGGCGGCAGACTGCGCAAATGGATTCTCGCGCTGCGTCAGTATCGATGCCGTGTGCTGCCGCGGCGAAAACAGGCTGTCGGCGGGGACGAAGACGGCAGAAATAAACGGTCACATCACAGGCTTCCCGCAAGGGTTGTACAGGCGATGCTCGACATCCTGTATTTTCTGCTCTGCGGGGTATTCGGAGCCGTTTTTCTGTACTGGCAAAACAGCGGAATTCTGCGCTGGTATCTCATACTGGGCGGCGCGATGGGATTTTTTGCGTACAGCCGCAGTCTCGGGCGATGGATGCTGCCTCTGTTCCAACTCGGTATTTCCGTGATTCGGGCAGGCATGTGCGCGCTGTATAACGGGATTCTGTACTATCCCGTGTACATGATCGATCGGGTTTTATACGGAATGGGATTGCTGTGCAAAAAAGCAGGAACCGCTGTCGTTCGGACGGTACAGAGAAGACGTTGCCGCCGTCGGATCCGCAAAATCCTGTGTACAGAGGAACCCGTACAAAAGAAACGACGCCCACGGAGGCAGAAAGCAAAGGAGTAGGTATGGCGAAGGAGAAAAAACAGCCAAAGAAAAAAACAAGCTTTTTCACGAAGGTCGCGCTGTTCGTTTTTGTCGGCTTCTGTGCCATTACGATTTTTCAGCTTTACGGACAGATCGTCGAAAACAGAGAAGAAATTGCCGCGACGGAAGAGGCGATTGCGTATTATCAGGCACAGATTGAAGCCTTGAACAAGGAGCTTGCGACGCCGATCGATTATACGTATATCCGAAAAATTGCGAAGAGTAAACTGAATTTCAGTATGCCGGACGATATCATTATTTATAATGATCTGTCCAATTAAGGAGTCAGATGGCAGTCGGTATCGGTGCATGTTATCAAGGACGTATCACGCGCATTGTCCCATGGGGTGCTTTTGTGACATTGGAAGGTACAGACGGGATACAAAACGGTTTGATTCACATATCGGAGTTGTCCTCGGGGTATGTGACGCAGGTCTCTGACCTTGTTTCGGTCGGAGATACCGTGACGGTCAGGGTTCTGCACATCGATGACCGCGGCAGAATCGCGCTGTCCCGCAGACAGGCTATGACCGAGGAAGAACAGGCAGAGGAGCGGAAAAAGCTCTCCCGGACGGGAAAGCGAACGGCAGATGTCACGTCATCGGAGGCTGCGGCAAGCAATGCTTCCGAGGATGGTTTTGAGGAAATGATGCGCCAGTTTCGATCGGAAAGTGAAGAGCGGCTGAAAACACTGCGCAGATCGGAAAACATCCGCAGGACGGGAAAGAAACGGTAAAAGACAACAGAGGGAAACGTCGCTTTGGCGTTTCGCAGAGGATCAACATAACAGAATGAATGAAATGAAACGAGAACAGAAGCTCATCTTCACCGTACTGATCGCGGTGACGGTGCTGTCCATCTTATTGGCGGCGGGCTTTGCGGCACTGTATCTGTCGGGCAGAGATGCGGTGTCGGTCAGCACGGAGGTCAAAAATCCCGCCGTCACGGACAAAGTGCCCGATGACGAAACAAACGGTACAGAACCGCACGATACGAAAGAGCTTGCCGATTTGCGTCGGGAAAACGAATTTCTCGAACAGCAGGCAAGAGAACTGCGCGATGAGATCGATGCGCTGAAACATGCCGCAGAAGAAGCGGAAACGGAATATGTTCCCAATCCGCCGACGGATCTGGACAGTCAATTCAATCCGGGGGATATCGTACCGGCCGATCCCGAATCGCTTTCCTATACCTTTGATCTGAATGAACAGCTGGCAGTGATCCGTGCGCTGGAAGAACAGATGGCGCACAGCCCCTATATTGTCGATCCCGACGGCAAGCTGATGCTGCTCGAGGATGTCAAGTTTGAGGAGGATGCTGAAATCCTCTACTGCGCAAAGGCAGGAACACCGCTTGACGAAAAGGGTGTCGCCAAAGACAGGGAAATCGACTATGAGGCGATGGGCTACAAGTTCCCGACGATTGCAATTTCCTATCGCGATATGGAACGCGGAACGGCTTATTCGTACAACGGCGACCATGTATATTTTTCGGCAAGTCTGATCAAGGCACCGTATATCTATTCGCTTCTGCATCAGATTGCACAGTACAATGAAATCAAAAAAGCCAATCCGACCAATGATCCGTCGGTCGGCAAAACATTGGCGCAGGAGCTCTGGGACAAATATGATCTGGAGCGCAAGATCACCGTCACGGAATCGATGGTCGAAAAGGGTTCGGGCAAGATCAAGGATATGGATCTTGCCGGCGGCAAGGAATTTACGGTACTGGAGCTGATCGAATATGCGATCAAGGTTTCGGACAACACCGCGTTTCGGATTCTGCGCAATGAATTCGGATACGATTATTTCTGGTCGATCTCACGTCAGCTCGGCGTCAAGTCTGTCTTTACCTCCTTTAACAATCTGACGGCGGATGAGGCATGTATCTATCTTGCCGCGATCTATGATTTTGCAAAAGACTATCCGTCCGAGGGCGGGCTGCTTATCAATCTGATGAAAAACGCCAACCATCAGGTGCTGATTACCCGTGCGGTTTCCAATCCGTATGCCGTTGCGCACAAGTACGGATGGGATGCCGATTCGTACCATGATATGGCGCTCGTCTACGGCGATGCTCCGTTTGCAGTCTGCGTCATGACGAATTTTGACTTTTCGGTCAATGATGACGATCTGAACGAATACATCCGCTCACTCGTCGCCGAAATCGAAAAACTGCATAACACCTTTTATCGTGTGACAGAAGAACAGAAAAAACATTTCTGACCGATGGATGCCGTACTGCATATATTGTAGTGCGGCATTCTGTTTTGTCTGCCGCGTAAAATTGTTCTTTCTGAGTGTGGTGTATGACAAGGATTCGGATTGCCATCGGCTCTGTCACCTATGGGGAAAAGGGGATGACCGCACTCCGTGCACGCGGTGTTCCGGTCAGGATGATTCGCATGGATCCGAGAGAATCCAAAAACGGCTGTGCTTATGCGCTGGAAATCCTCGGCGGCGGTTATACCGTGCCCGGGATCCGGCAGATGCTGCATGAAGCGCATGTCCGTTATACCGAGATTCGCTCCGATGACCTGCCGATGCTGTAAGAGGTGAAAAACGGAGAGGATTCTTTGGCAGTCCTCTCCGTTTCGGAATATCTGGAGGTGTACAATATGGAATTGACCTATCTTGACCATGCGGCGACGAGCTTTCCAAAACCCCGAGCGGTCGGACGTGCGATGATGCGTGTCATGACTGAGGCGGGCGGCAATCCGGGACGTGCGGGACACCCTCTGTCGATGCGTGCCGCGGCTGTCGTTTACCGTGCACGGGAAGCTGCGGCAGACTTTTTCGGGCTGTCGCTGCCGGAAAATGTGCTGTTTTATCCCAACGCGACGTATGCGATCAATGCGGTTCTGCACGGACTTCCGCTCGGTGGTAAACGGGTTCTTTGCTCGGAGATGGAGCACAATGCCGTCATCCGTCCGCTGTATCATCTGCAGAAAACAGCAGGTGTGACGGCCGAGGTCTATCCCGTGTTCGGTGCGGGAGATGGCATGCTGTCTGACGAGGAAATTCTGGCAGGTATCCGCGCAAGGCTGACGCGGGACACGGCGTTGGTCTGTGCGTGTCATGTTTCCAATGTTTGCGCCGCACATCTGCCGATTGCGAAAATCGGTGCGCTGTGCCGCGCAGCTCACATTCCCTTTCTCGTCGATGCGTCACAAAGTGCGGGTGTTTATGACATTGACATGGAGCGCGACGGTATCGACTATCTCTGCTGTGCAGGACACAAAGCCTTGCTTGGCCCGCAGGGAAGCGGACTGCTTCTGATCGGGGACGGTGCGCCGATCCCGTGCTCCATGGTACAAGGCGGCAACGGTGTCGCATCGCTGTCTGCCGAAATGCCCGATTTTCTGCCGGAAGCACTGGAGGCGGGAACACTGTCTGTACCTGCGATTGCCGGTCTTTGTGCCGGTCTGGAACATATCCGTGATGTGGGCATGGGGGAAATCCGCAATACCTGCCATGTGCTATACCGCAGGATGGAGGAAATGCTTTCCGCCATGCCCTGTGTGACGGTGTATCGCGGCGGCATCGGAGATGGATGTGCGCTGTCGTTCAATGTGCAGGGAATGTCGTGTATGCAATGTGCAGAACTTCTCGGCGATGACGGCATCTGCGTCCGTGCAGGATTCCATTGCACACCGTTTGTACACCGTGTGTTCGGAACTTCGGAGACGGGATGTGTGCGCGTCAGCGTCGGATGGGGTTCCACGATGCGTGACACGGAACGGTTCTACCGTGCCATGCGGCAGATCTGTCGGAGGTGACGCTCACGGCAGTTCTTTTCGGCGACGAATGAAAAGGGATGTGAGTGCGGGTCCGTCAAACGGGATGAGCGGATAAAAATAGCGCTGTTTGTCCTCGGGTGTCGGGGCGGTGATGAGCAGAACCAGGAGAAGCACTGTTCCAAGCAGGATTCCCCAAAAGCCGCAGAGGGCAGTCAGGCAGAGCATGGCGACACGGACGTATTTGAACGCATAACCGAGCTCATAATTATGCTGGGTGAAATGCGTGATGGAAACGATTGCCATATAGAGGATCGTTTCTGGCATAAACCAGCCGACCTCAATCGCAAATTCACCGAGAATCAGACCGCCGATGACGGACAGGGAATTGGACAGTGCACTCGGTGTGTTCAATGACGCGAGCTTCAGCATATCGACAGCGACTTCAATCAGCAGAAACTGCATGAGGATCGGAACGGTGGACTCCTCTGTCTGCGTGAGAAATGACAGCCAGCCGGGAAGCGCGGGTTTGAATGTTGCCAGCGCATACCAAAGCGGCGTCAGATACAGCGAGAGCAGATAACTGAGCAGCCGCACGATGCGCAGATACGTTGCGGTGAACGGTGCAAGATAAAAATCGTTAGTTTCCTGCAAAAAGGAGAACACCGAAACGGGCAGAATCATGGCCTGCGGAGCACCGTCGACAAGAACGATGATACTCCCCTCACACAGCGATGCGGCGGCTGCATCGGGACGTTCGGTATAACGGAATCTGGGAAAGGGATTCCAGACGCGTTTTTTGACAAGACATTCTGCAAGGCTCTGTGTCCCCATACAAAGACTGTCGGTGTGGATCTGCGACAGCTTCTGTTCCAGATATGCAAGATAGGTTTCGTCCGCCTGTCCGCGCAGATAACACAGCACCACATTGGTACGGGTGACGCTGCCGACGGGAATACACTTCATCATCAGCGACGGGGTCGGCAGCTGGCGGCGGATCATGGCGCAGTTGCGGGGCAGCACTTCAACAAACCCCACATGGGCACCGCGCAGAACCTTGTCATGTTCCGGCTCCTCAATGCCGCGGGAGGGAATGTTTCTTGCCTTGATCAGAATGCCGCGAGTCGGATAACAAGCGCACAGCAGCAAAAGACAGCCGGTCATAACGGCGGTATGCAGCGCGGCGGGATCGTCGGAGATCTCCGTTTCCGCATAGGAAATGTTCTCTGCGCAGAAGGCTTCCGCCGTTTCGGGCATCGGCGTGTCGGCGGATCCTTTGCAGAATGCGAGGATGCGCTCGGTGACGGCAGTATCGGAGAGGGCTTCGGCATAATACAGCACTGCACTGCAATGAGCGACGGTCAGCTCACGTCGGACGATGCCGAAGTTGTCGGGATAGGAAAACAGGGAATCGAGTGTTTCTTTGGCAATCGGATACGTGTCGGATAAATGTGCGGGCGGCATAACGGTTTCCTTTCGGCTTTTTTTATCAGTATGCGAAATTATGTAAAAAATATCACAGGAAATCCTTTCCCGATTGACAGAACATGGGATCTGTGTTATAATGAGAAAAAAGATTCGAAAGGAGAATCTGTATGAAAGCAACAACGAGACTGTTTGCATGGGGGTTGCTGCTCGCGGCATCATCTGCCATTGTATCCTGTGGAAGCGATTCCGGGACGGTAACCGATACTGCGGCGGTAACGGCATCTTCTGCCGATACGGCGGTCGTGGAGGACGACAGCCGTGTGAAGGATAATCTGCCCGAAATTGACTATGAAGGCGACAGTGTTACAATTCTGTACCGCGAGGAGGTCGCATATGAGTTTGCGACCGAGCAGACGGGTGAACCGGTTGACGATGCGGTATATGACCGCAACCGTGCCATCAGCGAACGGTTCAATCTGACGCTCGATTATATGGGACGTCCGGGTCTTTGGGCAACCCAAGCGGATTACAAGGGATTGATCACCAACACCGTCCTTGCGGGTGACAGTACCTTTGATATCATCACCGGTCAGTCGAACATCGTTCTGCCGCTGGCGACAGAAAACATTTATCTCGATCTGGCTAATGCAAAGTACATTGATTATACCAAGCCGTACTGGAAAGACGGTTTCCATGACAATGCCACCATTCACGGACATCTGTATGCCGTATCGGGTGACTATGCGCTGACGACGCTGACGGAAACCAATGTCATGCTGTTCCATGCCGGTCTGTTCGACGATTACGATATCGCATATCCGTATCAGATGGTACGCGACGGCAAGTGGACGCTCGATGCATTCCTTGCGCTTGCCGAGACCTTCTCCGCCGACCTCAACGGTGACAGCGTCATCGACGAAAACGACCTGCGCGGCTTTACAGCTTACGGCAACTCCATCAACCCGCTGTCGTATTCCACACAGTCGACGATCATGGCAAAGCAGGATGACGGTACCTTCATCATCGACTTCCCGAAGGAAAAGCATATCGAGGTTTATGATAAGGTCTATGATCTGGCGCACAGCCAGTATTATCTGGCCCGCGATCAGCTTCCCGCCGGCTTTGCGCACAATGACAATGCTGTTGTTTATGAACTGGAGGTCGGTCACTCCGCCATGGTCGGCGTTGTTCTCAAGGGTGTCGAATGGCTGCGTGATATGAAGGAAGACTTCGGTATTCTGCCGTATCCCAAGTACGACGAAGCGCAGGAGGACTATATCTGCTCGATTCTGCGCCGCTTCACGGTTGCGTCTGTTCCGATCACAGCGGCAGATCCCGATCAGTCGTCGCTGGTTCTGGAAGCGCTGTCGTGTATCGGCTACAACGATATCATTCCGACGTATTTCAATGTCGCGCTCAAGGATAAGTATACCCGCGACAGCGATACCGCTGAAATGCTTGACATCATTCAGGCAGGTGCGTACTTCGACTTTGCGGATGCGTTCTACGGCAATTTGGCCGGTGTATCCGATTATCTCGGAAGCTATGCCATAAGTGCATCCAAGGGACTTGCCAGCTCCTTTGCAAGGAACGAGAAAACGTATCAGAAAGCGCTCGATGAACTCTACGAAGCATATGAGGATTGATACCTCAACCCTGTCAAGGGAGCACTGTGGTGCTCCCTTTTTTTAACTAATTTTATGAATTTTATGGATTTGTATTGACAAAGGATCCGATTTATGATAAAATAACAACTGATATATAACGAATGATATACAAAAGAGGGGTTTTATGCCGCCGAAAGTGAAAATCACAAAAGAGGATATCATCCGAACCGCTGTCGATCTGGTGCGCCAACGAGGGATTGATGCCATCAATGCCCGTGCGATTGCCACGGCGCTTTCCTGTTCCACACAGCCGATCTTTTCCAACTTTGCAACGATGGATGAGCTTCTGTATGACGTGCTGGGAGCCGCTCAGCAATGCTGTATCGAATACATGGAGCGTGAGGTTGCTTCGGGACGGTATCCCGCATACAAGGCAAACGGTATGGCGTATATCCGCTTTGCAAAAGAAGAAAAAGAGCTGTTCAAGCTCTTGTACATGCGTGACCGCAGAACGGAAACGTTTGCAGAAAATCGCGTTCTGACCGATCAGATGGAAGCACTCGTTCAACAGTATACCGGACTTGAGGGCGACGATATTGCGCTGTTTCATCTGGAAATGTGGGCGTGTGTCCATGGGATTGCAGTCATGTTTGCCACAAGCTATCTCGATCTTGACTGGGAACTGGTCAGCAAAATGATCACCGATGTGTATCAGGGACTGCGGCATCGGTATGGAATGGAGGATTCGAATGGAAGCCATCCGCATTGAAAATCTGACAAAGAAATACAAGGATGTTACAGCGGTAGATCATCTCACGCTTTCTGTTGCAGAGGGAGAGCTGTTCTCTCTGCTCGGCGTCAACGGCGCGGGGAAAACGACGACGATCCGCATGCTGTCTGCGCTGACCGTGCCGACCGGGGGCGATGCGTATCTGCTCGGGAAAAGCATCACGCGCGATGACGCCGCCGTGAAATCGGTCATTGCGGTATCGCCGCAGGAAACCGCGGTCGCACCGAATCTGACCGTATCGGAGAATCTGGCGCTGATCTGCGGTGTTCACGGCTTTTCAAAGGAAAAACAGGAAACCAAAATCCGGGAAATGACAGCACTTCTCGGTCTGGAATCGGTGCTCGGACGAAAAGCGGGAAAGCTGTCGGGCGGATGGCAGCGCAGACTCAGTATTGCCATGGCGCTGATCTGTGAGCCGAAAATCTTATTTTTGGACGAACCGACCCTTGGTCTGGATGTCATTGCAAGGAGTGAGCTGTGGGACCTGATTCGCTCGATGAAAGGAAAGATCACGATCATTCTGACCACACATTATATGGAAGAAGCGGAAGCGTTGTCCGACCGCATTGCCATTATGCGGGACGGAAAATTGCTCATCTGCGATACGGCGGATGCCATCAAGGCTTATGCCGGCAGGGAACGGTTTGAGGATGCGTTTGTACAGATTGTGAGAGGGGTGACACCGTGAGAATGCTGACATTTGCGAGACGAAACGCAAAGGAAATTCTGCGCGATCCGCTGACGTTGTTTTTCGGTCTTGGATTTCCGTTGGTACTGCTCGTTCTGATGAGTGTGATTCAGGCAAACATTCCCGTCAGCCTGTTTGAACTTCCCCATCTGACACCGGGTGTTACGGTCTTCGGTCTGTCCTTTATGACGCTGTTTTCGGCGACTGTCATTGCCAAGGATCGCGGCAGTGCATTCCTCAGCCGACTGTATACCACGCCGCTGACACCGACGGATTACCTGCTCGGCTATACGCTGCCGATGCTGCCGATTGCCGCGGCACAGTGCGCTGTTTGCTATCTTGGCGCAATCCTCTTGGGTTTGGATGTGACGGTGCATCTGCTGTCGGCGATTCTGATGATTGTACCCGTTTCGCTTCTGTATATCGCGCTGGGACTTCTGTGCGGCAGTATTCTCAACGAAAAGCAGGTCGGCGGCATCTGCGGTGCATTGCTCACCAACCTGTCGGCGTGGCTGTCGGGCGTGTGGTTTGATCTGTCACTTGTCGGCGGTACGTTCCGGAAGATCGCGGATGTGCTTCCGTTTGTCCATGCGGTAGAGCTGGAACGCGCGGTGCTTGCGGGAAACTATGACGCGATAGCTCCTCATCTTCTGTGGGTGCTTGGCTGGAGTCTTGTGCTGATGGCGGCGGCAGTTTTTCTGTTTTTGCGGCAGATGAAAAATTGAATTGAAAAAATCAGGCAGCTGTGCGTTTGTCGTACAGCTGCCTGTGTGTTTATTTCAATTAGTCCTTCAGCAGTTCAAGATATCCCTTGATCTGTTCTTCGGTCGGTGCAAAATCGGGAACGGAACAGCAGGGGAGCGTGGGTTCGCTGCCGTCGGTACCGGGGAACGGGGTCAGGCGGTCGTTTTCGTACTTGACGCGCCATTCCTCTTCGCGGAAGTCGGGAATGTCGTAGGGCATACCGCCCTCCAGCATCGAGCGGTGACCGAGGATTGCCGCGGAGGACATGACGGTTGCGGAATAGATATCGAACGGATGCGGCGGCTGGACACCGTCACGGATACATTCGACAAACATGCGCGCGGTCAGGTAGTCGCCGCCGCCGTGTCCGCTGGTTTCGATCAGCTCTTCATCGGGGTCATTCCACTTGGGATCGTAGCAGTTGACCTCCTGCATGCCCTCGGGAATGTTCCAGCTGTCGTAACGGAGCATCATCTTCGGATACATACCGCGCAGGTTTTCAATCTGACCGTCGGTGCCGCAGATACGGTACGCGTTGTGATGTCCGCCGTAACCGCCGCAGCCCGTGACGCGCAGGATGCATCCGTCGTCACACTGCATCGTGATGACAGCCGTTCTGTCACCGCAGCGGCGGGAGGACGGAAGGGATTCGTCAAACGGTGCGAATGCGGCAAATGCGGTCACGCGCTTCGGTGTTGCTCCGGTTGCCGCCATGATCGGACCGAGAGAATGGGTGATGTAATAGGTGCGCGGCAGATAGTTGCGCCAGTGACCGGGGAAGTAGTTGTAGGTCTTCAGGAACGGAACATCGAGCGGCGTACCGGGATGGTTGTATTCGCCCTCGGCATACAGAATCTTACCGAGCGTACCGCCCTCGACCACGCGCTTCATTTCGCGGTTGAAGATCATCTGCGGATAGTTTTCTGCGAGCATATAAACGCATCAGGGATATTTTTCAAACGCACGGACCAGCTCAACGCCTTCTGCCATGGTGCCGTTTGAGATACATTCCGAGAAGACATGGATGCCGCGCTCAAAACAGCGGATGGCGTACGGTGCATGCTCATGGAAATAGTTTGCAAGTACAACCGCGTCCATATCGTGTTCAATGAACGAATCAAAGTCCTGATACTGCGCAATGTCGCCGCCGAGCCGTTGGGCAGCTGCTGCCAGACGGTCGGGATTGAAGTCACAGAGTGCGGTGATCTCGCATCCGAGCAGACGGAAGTTTTCTGCGATGTCGCATCCGCGGCCGGTGCCGAAGATACCGATTTTCAGTTGTTTCATGGGAAATCCTCCTTTGGTTTTCCAATTGATTTATTGAGTGTAGTATAGCATATTTACGGTCAGAAAACAAGAGCTTTTCCGAGAATTTTCTTTTGAAAAATTTTGGAGATTGCTATTGACAATCAAAGGAGTTTGTGCTATAATATTATACTGCATTATACTGGCGTATTATGCTTTTTGAAAAAAATACGCTTTTTCGTGTTTTTCTCAAAATCTCTTTATTGCACATCCGATTCTGCTTCGGATGCGTGGAAATTGTATGTGTTTTACAATTAATTTCGCATCCGGCGGAACAATTTTTTAGAATGGAGTGATTGTGTCTATGGTCAAACCACGACAGCTTGGCAAGAATGTCCGCATGAGTTTCCAGAAGATCTACGAAGCGCTCGAAATGCCGAACCTTATCGAGGTTCAGAAGAAGTCCTATCAGAACTTCATTGAAGAAGGTCTGATGGAAGTTCTGCGCGACGTGTCTCCGATTACGGACTATTCGGGCAACCTGATCATCGAATTTGTCGATTTCTCAATCGACCCCACCCCCAAGTATCCTGTTGAAGAATGCAAGGAACGCGATGTCAACTTTGCGGCTCCTCTGCGCGTGAAGGTCCGCCTGACCAACCGTCTCACCGGTGAAGTCAAGGAACAGGAAATCTTCATGGGCGACTTCCCGCTGATGACCGAAAACGGTACCTTTATCATCAACGGTGCGGAACGTGTCATTGTTTCGCAGATCGTCCGTTCCCCCGGTGTCTATTTCGACTCTATGCTTGACAAGACCGGCAAGCGCATCTACACGGCACAGATCATTCCGTACCGCGGCGCATGGCTGGAATACGAAACGGACGCAAACGACATCCTGTTTGTCCGTATCGATAAGAACAGAAAGATCCCCGCAACGGTTCTCATCCGTGCCCTCGGCATTGAAACCGCTGCTGAAATCAAGACCTACTTCGGTGATATCCCGCTGCTTGATTCCACGCTGGAAAAGGACGGCATGCAGGCACTGGCGGATACCAACGGTACCACTGCCGGCGACGAAGCGCTGAAGGAAATCTACAAGAAGCTGCGTCCGGGTGAACCGCCGCTGGTCGAATCCGCACAGCTGCTCATCAACAACCTCTTTTTCGATCCCAAGCGTTACGACCTTGCTGCTGTCGGCCGCTATAAGTTCAACAAGAAGCTCGCCATCGGCAAGAGACTGATCGGTCAGACCCTGTCCCGCTCTGTCATCAGCCCGATCACCGGCGAAATTCTGTATGACGTTGATACCGAGGTCACCGAAGAGATCGGTCTCGCCATCGAAAACGCAGGCGTCAACGAAGTTTACGTCCGCATCGAAGGCGAAAATGAAATGAAGGTCTTCTCCAATGGTACGATTCTTCCCGAAGTCGTTCTCGGCTACAACCTGGAAGAAATCGGCATCAAGGGTAAGGTCAAGACCTCTGTCCTGCTCGAAATCGTCGAATCCTGCGAAGGTGACGTCGATGCGGTCAAGGAAGAATGTGTCCGCCGCGAAGCAGAACTCTGCCCCAAGCATGTTACCAAGGATGATATTTTTGCATCCATCAACTATATGATCGGTCTGCAGTACAATATCGGTACCACCGATGACATCGACCACCTCGGCAACCGCCGTCTGCGCTGCGTCGGTGAACTTCTGCAGAACCAGCTCCGTATCGGCTTCTCCAGAATGGACAAGATCGTCAAGGAGCGTATGACAACCAACGATACCGATGTCCTGACTCCCCAGTCGCTCATCAACATCCGTCCCGTTGTCACCGCGATCCGCGAATTCTTCGGTTCTTCTCCGCTGTCTCAGTTCATGGACCAGGCAAACCCGCTGGCAGAACTGACGCACAAGAGACGTCTTTCCGCACTCGGCCCGGGCGGTCTGTCCCGTGACCGTGCATCCTTCGAAGTCCGAGACGTTCACTATACGCATTACGGTCGTATCTGTCCCGTCGAATCTCCCGAAGGTCCGAACATCGGTCTGATCTCCTCTCTTGCAACCTTCGCACGCATCAACGAATACGGCTTCATCGAAACACCTTACCGCAAGGTGGACAAGTCTGTCACCCCGCACGTTGTTACCGATGAAATCGTTTACATGACCGCTGACGTGGAAGACAAGTACATTGTCGCTCCCGCAAAGGTTCAGATCGATGAAAACGGCGCATTTGTCAAGAGCAAGGCCATCGTCCGTGACAGAGCAGATGTCGTTGAAGTTTCCACCGATAAGATCGACTTTGTCGATGTCTCCCCGAGAATGGTCGTTTCTGTTGCAACGTCCATGATTCCCTTCCTTGAAAACGATGACAACACCCGTGCACTGATGGGTTCAAACATGCAGAAGCAGGCTGTCCCGCTGATGGTGACCGAATCCCCGATCGTCGGTACGGGTATGGAATACAAGGCTGCAGTCGACTCCGGTGTCTGTGTCCTCGCACGTGAATCCGGTATTGTCGAACGCGTTTCCGCCGATGAAATCGTTATCCGCTGTGACTCCGGTAAGAAGGACGTCTATCAGCTGATCAAGTTCAAGCGCTCCAACCAGGGTACCTGTGTCAACCAGAGACCGATCGTCTCCCAGGGTGAGCTCGTTGAGAAGGGCGACGTCATTGCAGACGGTCCCGCAACCTCCGGCGGTGAAATCTCCCTCGGTAAGAACATGCTCATCGGCTTCATGACATGGGAAGGCTACAACTACGAAGACGCTGTCCTGCTCAATGAACGCCTTGTCCGCGATGACGTTTATACGTCCATCCATATCGAAGAATATTCCCACGAAGCAAGAGATACCAAGCTCGGTCCGGAAGAAATCACCCGCGATGTTCCCAACGTCGGTGAGGATGCTCTCAAGGATCTGAACAACGAAGGTATCATCCGCCGCGGTACGGAAGTACATGCCGGCGATATCCTGGTCGGTAAGGTTACCCCGAAGGGTGAAACCGAGCTGACCGCAGAAGAACGCCTCCTGCGCGCGATCTTCGGCGAAAAGGCAAGAGAAGTCCGCGACACCTCGCTCCGCGTTCCTCACGGTGAAAGCGGTATCGTTGTCGAGGTTCGTGTCTTCTCGCGTGAGGCCGGCGATGAGCTGCCTCCCGGTGTCAATAAGG
>JAFYTT010000048.1 GCA_017558715.1 Clostridia bacterium
ATCATCCGTGTCCCGTGCTCCTGCCGTGTCAACCCGATGTTCATTCTGCGCGCGTTCGGACGCGGTGCGGATGGCGTGATCCTGTGCGGCTGTCATCCCGGTGACTGCCACTACTCGACCGGCAACTACTACACCCGCCGCCGTATGACGCTGCTGTTTTCGATGCTCGATTACCTCGGCATTGAGCGCGAGCGTACCCGTGTCGAATGGGTTTCCGCAGCAGAAGGCGCAAAGTTTGCCGCAACGATGAACGATTTTGTCAAGACTGTCACCGAACTTGGACCGAATAAGAGACTGGAGGATCTGCGATGCAAAAAGTAACAACCCAAATGCTGTGTGATCGTGCCGTCTCTCTGCTGGAAAACGGCACAGTGACCGCCGTTCTCGGCTGGCGGCGCGGTGAATTTGACTGGGATATGACCCCCGCTGTTTTCACAACGGCAGAGGATATCGAAAACAATTTCATTTACAACGATTTCTGCGGCGCGAATCTGTCGAAGTATCTGCTGCGGCAGACCCGCAAAATTGAGGGCAAAATTCTCGTTTTCTTAAAACCCTGTGATACCTATTCCTTCAACCAGCTTCTGACCGAGCACCGTTTTGACCGTGAAAAGGTCTATGCCATCGGCATTCCCTGTGACGGTATGGCGGATATCGGACGTGTCCGTGCAGTGGTGGGCGACGGTATTTCCTCCATTACTGCGGACGGTGAAAACCTCGCTGTAACGACGCTGTACGACGATGAATCGATCTCCGTTTCTTGCAAGGATGTTCTTGCTGAACGCTGTGCAAACTGCAAGTCCAAAAAGCACGTCGCGTATGACGAGCTGATCGGCGAGGATGGCGATATTGCTGATTCCAACCGCTTTGATGAAGTAAAGAAACTCGAATCCATGTCCGCTGACGAACGCTTTGCATTCTGGCAAGGGGAGCTCTCCCGCTGTATCCGCTGCAATGCGTGCCGTGATGCGTGTCCCGCCTGTACCTGCGGGGTGTGTGTCTTTGACAACCCGAAATCGGGCGTTGAAAACAAGGCTCCCGGCGGTGAATTTGAAGAAAAGCTGTTCCACATCATCCGCGCGTTCCATGTTGCCGGCCGCTGTACCGACTGCGGCGAATGTTCCCGTGTCTGTCCGCAAAATATCCCGCTGCACCTGCTCAACCGCAAGGTCATCTCCGATATCAACGGCTTCTGGGGTGACTATCAGGCGGGTTCTGAAGAAGGTCAGCGCGGACCGCTTGTCAGCTTCACCTTTGACGATATGGAACTCTCCGACAGAACGAAGGGAGGGAATACATAATGCGTAAGTGTACTCTTGCAAATCTGCCCGCACTCCTTTCCGCGATCGCCGCGCAGATGACCCTGTACCTGCCGACCGCAAACAAAAACGGCGGTGCTTCGTTCACCGAATGGCAGGAAGGTATCGACTATTGCGATGCTCTCCGTACGGAAAAGAGTCCCAAGGAACTGTTCTTCCCGCAGTCCGAAGACCTTGCCGCGTTCAAGGTTTCCGGCAAGTCGATTGAAATCAAGGACATCCGCCGCGATACCGAAGATTTCGCTGTCTTCGGTGTGCGCGCGTGCGACGCAAA
>JAFYTT010000049.1 GCA_017558715.1 Clostridia bacterium
CCCCAAGTGCGGCGAATATAACCTCGCACACCGCGTCTGCAAGAACTGCGGCACCTACGACGGCAAGGTTGTCATCGAAAAGTAATTTTCAAACGACAGAAAACACGGGACTGAACACGGACAGGCAATGCCTGTTTGCCGTACAGTCCCGCTTTTCATGAACAGGAAAGGAGAACTCCCATGGTAACGATCACCGCAGTCACACCCGGAACACCCGCCGCAAAGAAAGGGATTCTGCCGGGCGACATCCTGATCTCCGTCAACGAACACGAGATCAACGATGTACTGGATTACCGGTTTTATCTGACAGAGAAACAGCTGACCCTGCTGCTCCACCGCGGACCGGATCTGGTTACGGTCAAGCTGCGCAAACAGGAATATGAGGACATCGGGCTTGCGTTTGAAACATTTCTGATGGACAAGCAGCATGCCTGCAAAAACAAATGCGTGTTCTGCTTTATCGACCAGAATCCGCATGGGATGCGCGACGCGGTTTACTTCAAGGACGACGACTCGCGCATGTCGTTTCTGATGGGAAGCTATGTCACGCTGACAAATCTGACCGATGCCGATGTGGATCGCATCATCGAAATGCACATGTCGCCCATTCACGTCTCCGTGCATACGACCGATCCCGCGCTGCGTATACAGATGATGAAAAATCCGCGCTCCGGCGAGGTTCTTTCCTATCTGCGCCGCTTTGCCGATGCGGGAATTGCGCTCGAATGTCAGATCGTTCTGTGCAAGGACATCAACGACGGCGAACACCTGACGCGCTCCATGCGGGATCTCTGTACTTATCTGCCCGCACTTTCCACCTGTTCGATCGTCCCCTGCGGTCTGACCGATCACAGAGCGGGACTGTGTCACATCGAGCCGTTTACCGCGGAGGACTGTGCCGCAGTGCTCGACCGTGTCGCCGAAATTCAGAACGAATGTATCGAAAAATACGGCAGAGCAGTCTTTTACTGTTCCGATGAATTTTATCTGAAATCGGGCAGGGAATTCCCCGACGGAGCATTTTATGAGGACTACGCGCAGATCGAAAACGGCGTCGGCATGATCCCGTCGATGCGCGATGAATTTGATTTCCGCATGGAAGACCCCACCGATGACGAACGTGCTGTCACCCGCGAGGTATCCGTCGCAACAGGACACGCGGCATATCCGTTTTTGTCCTCGCTCTGTGACCGTCTCATGCGCGAAATTCCCGGCTTGAAGGTTCATATTTACAACATTGACAACAAATTTTTCGGCAAAAACATCACCGTCGCAGGACTTGTGACCGGCGGTGATCTGATGGAACAGCTGAAGGGAAAACCGCTTGGAGAAGCGTTGTGCATTCCGTCTGTCATGCTGCGTCATGAGCGCGACCTGTTCCTTGACAACGTTTCCGTGGAGGAAGCGGAAGATGCGCTCGGTGTGCCGCTGACCGTTGTTGATACGGCATACGGCGCAGATGCGTTTGTCGATGCCCTGCTGGGGATTTGATGATGGTTATGGGCGACAGATAAGGTGACGGGTGATCTCGTATCCATTGACTCCTGTCCATCGTCACATCCCACAAATATCCCACCACCCCATTGTGTAACATCACCAAAATCATTGGCAAAAATTGCCAATCCCTTTCTCTCACTTCATAAATATTTCATATTTCGTTCAATTCTGTTTCAAATCATTTTGCTATAATATATAAGAGAAATTCCGAAATAAGGAGATGAAATACCATGTCCAAACCCGTGGCAGCGATTGTCGGCCGTCCGAATGTCGGCAAAAGCACCCTGTTCAATAAACTGGCGGGTACGCGTGTGTCCATCGTCGAGGATATCCCCGGCGTTACCCG
>JAFYTT010000050.1 GCA_017558715.1 Clostridia bacterium
CAGAACGTGACCTCCGTCTGGTCATGCGCGACCAATTCATAGCTGGTGCACGGACCGCCGATGGCATTGAGATTGTGCGTCATGCCCTTCGCTGCAAGACGCTGTTTCCAAAGTTCCGGATAGCACAGAAGCGTTCCGTCGTCGAGATCGTAAAGCCCCTTGGTAACGGTGATGATCGGAATCTCCTCGGGAATGATCGGCAGAATGACCTCGGAAAACCAGTCAACACCGAACGAAGAAACACCGCCGATGACAAAGGTGACATTTCTAAGTGCTTCATTCACTTCTTCAATCTGATAATATTCCACACCCGCGGGAAAATCACGGGTAAACTTCGGATGACGTCCTGTTTTGCGGCAGGTGTCGATGATCTCTCGGTCGAGCGGTGTACCGACAAGACGCACGGTATTGCCGTTTTCTCTTGCGGGAAATGCCAGTGCCGAACCCATCATGCCCGCACCGATGATAGTAATGACTGCCATTGTATGAATCTCCTTTTCGTTATACAGATGATCCCGGGTACGCACTGTCCCGGGATCGATTATTGGTTGTTATTTGCTGACTACACTCTGCAGGGTAAAGACAAATTCGCAGTATTCACCCCAAACGCTCTTGACCCAGATTTCCTCGTTGTGCGCATCCATGATCGTCTTTGTGATGTAAAGACCCAGACCCACACCTGTTTTATCAAGACCGCGGCTCTTGTCACTCTTATAGAATCGGTCAAAGACATACGGAAGTTCTGCTTCGGGAATTCCCTGTCCTTCGTTGAAGACAGAGACATAGGTCTTTTTGTCGTGCGCGGTGATGTTGATGCGGTACAGGCCGCCGGGATTGGTAAACTTCACGGCGTTGTCGCAGATGTTGTAAAGCACCTGATGAATCGCATCGCGGTCGGCATAGACCGTCATATTGTCGCGGTCACATTCAAATTCGATGTTCAGCTGCTTTTCGTCAATGCGCTGTTCAAACGAAATCAGAATCTGCCGCGCCATTTCGCAGATATCAAACGCGGTCATCGTGAACTTACGGTCACCTGCCTGAATCCGGGAGATATCAAGCAGAGACGCGACGAGTCTTGACAGACGGCGCACCTCGCCTGCGATCAGTTCCAGATAATACGGCTGTTTTTCCTGCGGAATCGCACCGTCCAGAATGCCGTCAATAAAGCCTGCAATCGTCGTCATCGGTGTCCGCAAATCGTGGGAAACATTCGCGAGGAACGAACGGCGCTGATCCTCCACGGTCGCAAGCGAATTTGCCATATTATTGAACGCCATGGCAAGCTCCGCAATCTCGTCCGAGCCTCTGACAGGAACACGGACATCGAATTTACCCGCGGCATACTGCTTTGCCGCACGGCTCATTTCCTTCAGCGGAGAGGAGATCTTTTCGCTGATGAAGTAGACCGCAAGCATTGCCGCCGTCATGACCCACATACAGGAAATGAGGATCGTTTTCAGCATCGATTCCACAAGGCCCGTGATACTGCCGGAGGGCGAGCACACAAAGACGGCACCGATCAGCGGAGATGCGGCACCTTCCGGGCTGTCTCCATACAACGGGAGTGCGCTGACAAGATATCGGGTACTGAGAACACCGAGATCGGTCAGCTCGGTCAGCGGTTCCGTCAGCGTCTGCAGATGTACAGCCTCCATGATCTCCGCCGGTATCTGTCCCGATACATACTGCTCATTGCCGACATCGGTGACAAGAATCGCACCGGACTCATCGGTAACCAGTACCATCATCTGCTCTTCATTGACCGACAACAGCTCCAGTGATCCGCGCAGCATATCGCGGTGCAGATAAACATACTGCGAAAAGGACCCCGAATAACTCTCACGGTAGCTTTCCCCGAGAAAATCGGATACCGCTTCGGCTCCGTCCTCAACCGCATCGCGCTTGGCATTAGCGGAATACGAGGACAGCATCGAACCGATCACGCCCGCAAGTACAATGAAGCTGATCGTGATGATCAGAAGAAAGGCAACCAGATATTTTGAAAATACGCTTTTCAGCATAATAATTACTGGAGAAGCTCGAACTTATAGCCGACGCCCCAAACGGTCTTGAGCACCCACTTGTCGGAGACATCTTCCAGCTTCTCTCTCAGACGCTTGACATGAACGTCAACCGTTCTGGAGTCGCCGAGATAGTCAAAGCCCCAGACCTTGTCAAGCAGCTGATCGCGCGTGAAGACACGGTTATAGTTGGATGCGAGGAAGTAAAGAAGCTCCAGCTCCTTGGGCGGAATATCGACAGACTTGCCCTTGATCTTCAGTTCATACTTCAGACGGGAAATCTCAATGTTGTCAAATTTGACCGTTTCGTCGTCCACGGTGGTTTCATGGGTTGCACAACGGCGGAGCATTGCCTTGACACGAACGGAAAGCTCCTTCATTTCCAAGGGCTTGACCATGAAGTCATCCGCACCCAATTCAAAGCCGAGAACCTTGTCGAAGACCTCACCCTTTGCCGTGACCATGATGATCGGCTTGGTGGAGATTTCGCGGATCTCGCGGCAGACCTGCCAGCCGTCCTTGCGGGGAAGCATGATGTCAAGCAGGACAAGGTCCGGCTCGTACATCTTGAAATAAGCGACACCTTCCGCGCCGTCGTTTGCGGTCTTGACCTCGTAGCCTTCGTTTTCCAGATAGACACGCAGCATCTCGCAGATGTTGGTATCGTCGTCGATGACAAGAATCTTTGTAGACATGATTTGTACCTCCTGATGATATATGGTGATCCGGCTTGTTAAATTGTTAACTTTGTCGGATTTTTATCTATGTTCATAATTATACCGCCCTACCATGTCCGCGTCATGAAGTAAATGTGAATTTTTCTTGAAGATGCGGAAAAATCTGCTAATTTCCGCCGTTTTCCTTGTCCCCACGACGGAATGCGCGCGGCGTCATGCCTTTTTCCGCTTTGAAGGTTTTGATAAAATACGACAGATCGTTGAATCCGCAGGAATACGCGATCTCCGTCACCGACAGATCCGTCCCCAGCAGCTTGCGGCAGGCACGCTCAATACGGTAGGCGTTGACATAAGCAAACGGCGTTTTATCGGTCATCTGCTTGAAGAACGTGCAGAAATACTGCGGGGACATATCTGCCGCCGCCGCCATTTCCTCCAGTGTGATCGGTCGGTCATGTGCGCCGCGGATGAATGACAGCACATGCTTCAACTTCTGCACACTTTTTCGGTCATACGCATCCTGACTGCGGATGGACAGCGATTCCGTATAGGCATGATGCCCGCAGATCCAGCCGAGCATACGGTAAAATCCGCCGATCACGGCATACTGCGCTGCCTCGTCGTCCTCCCGCAAAGACAGAAAGATGCCATCGGTTATGGTGCGCAGTGCGTCGTACCGCGTATCCTCCCGCGGAAAATAGTCCTGTATCAGCAGCGTATGCCCAAGCACCCCGTCCAGAAAATCGCTCTGCGGCATCGATAAAAACTGCGGCGTGTAGACAATACATTCATATACACAGTTCTCGGGAACCGCGCCGTGCACGACCTCTCCGTTGACATACAGAAGATCGCCGGCTCCTGCTGTAATCGGACGGTTATTCAGCGTGATATACAGATTTCCTTCCAATACGCGAATGATCTCGTGCTCGGTGTGCCAATGGTGCTGCATTTCATACTTGGGGTGGGTATGATCAATCCGATAAAGACCAAACGGAAAGGATGCCGTTCCGTGCTGTTTCAGCTCATTATAACTCATTTTCGATACCTCCGCAAAGAAATCTTAATATCGTTATACTTTCTCCTATTATAACACAAGTATTTTCGTATTTTCAAGTATATAATGATAATATTCAAAATAAATTTTCATTTCAGAAAGGAAATACGATTATGGCAATCAAAAGATACGCAGGCGAATACCCTGTAATCGGCATCCGTCCCATCGTTGACGGTCGCCGCGGACCGATGATGCTGCGCGAATCCCTCGAACCCCAGGTTTGGGCAATGGCAAACGCGGCAAAGAAGCTCTTTGAGGAAAACCTCTGCTACTCCAACGGTGACCCCGTCAAGGTCATCCTCGCTGACACCTGTATCGGACGTGTTCCGGAAGCTGCGGCTTGCGCTGACAAGTTCAAGAAGGCAGGCGTTGACATCACGCTGTCCGTTACCCCCTGCTGGTGCTACGGCTCCGAAACGATGGATATGGATCCCATGACCATCAAGGGTGTCTGGGGCTTCAACGGTACGGAGCGTCCCGGTGCGGTTTACCTCGCAGCAGTTCTCGCAGGTCACGCACAGAAGGGTCTTCCCGCATTCGGCATCTACGGTCATGAGGTTCAGGACCTTGACCAGATCACCGATATTCCCGAAGACGTCAAGGAAAAGCTCCTGCGCTTCGGTCGTACCGCAATCGCGGCTGCTACCATGCGCGGCAAGTCCTATCTGCAGATCGGTTCCCAGTGTATGGGTATCGCAGGCTCCATCATCGATCAGGACATGATGGAAGCATACTTCGGCATGCGTGTCGAATCCGTTGACGAGGTTGAAATCCTGCGCCGTATGGAAGAAGGCATCTACGACGAAGAAGCATACCAGAAGGCTCTCGCATGGACCAAGGAACACTGCAAGGAAGGACGCGACGACAACCCCGAATCCGTCGAATTCCTCGGCGAAACCCGCAAGATCAAGTTCACCGATGAAGAAAAGGAAAAGCAGTGGGAATTCACCGTCAAGATGTACTGCATCATCAAGGATCTGATGTGCGGCAACAACAAGCTTCCCGATGCATTTGTCGAAGAAAGAGTCGGTCACAATGCAATTGCAGGCGGCTTCCAGGGTCAGCGTCAGTGGACCGACCATTGGCCGAACTGTGACTATCCCGAAGCACTGCTCTCCTCCACCTTTGACTACGAAGGCGCACGTGAACCGTACACACTCGCAACCGAAAACGACGTTCTCAACGGCATGGGTATGCTGATGATGCGTCTGCTCACCCACCGTGCTCAGATCTTCGCTGACGTCCGTACCTACTGGTCGGGTGAAGCTACCGAGCGCGTCACCGGCTACAAGCTGGAAGGCAAGGCTGCAGAATCCAACGGTATTATCCACCTGCTCAACTCCGGCGCGGCTTGTCTGGATGCATCCGGTGTCTGCACCGACGAAAACGGCAACGCTGTCATGAAGAAGTGGTGGGAAGTCACTGACGAAGACATCAAGAAGATGACCGACGCAACCGTCTGGTGCGAAGCGGGCTTTGATAACTTCCGCGGCGGCGGATTCTCCTCTCACTTCAACACCTTCGCAGAAATGCCCTGCACAATGATCCGTCTGAATCTCGTCAAGGGTCTCGGTCCGGTTCTGCAGATCGCAGAAGGCTGGACGGTCAACCTGCCCGAGGATGTCAACGACAAGCTGATGGAACGTACCAACCCGACATGGCCGTGCACATGGTTTGCACCGCGCTGTGACGGCAAGGACGGCTCTCCCTTCAAGACCGCGTATGAAGTTATGATGAACTGGGGTGCAAACCACGGTGCGATCTCCTACGGTCACATCGGTGCGGACCTCATCACCCTCTGCTCCATCCTCCGCATCCCCGTCTGTATGCACAACGTTCCCGAAGAACAGATCTTCCGTCCCGCTGCATGGAATGCATTCGGCATGGACAAGGAAGGTCAGGACTACCGTGCTTGCGCGGCTTACGGTCCGATGTACAAGAAGTATTAATCTGCACACATTTCAATCCCGGATGTCATGCGATATCCGGGATCTTTTTTGTCAAAAAACGGATACCCTCTTGACATTCCGAAAATTTCATGTAAAATATAAGTAACGAAATTCATCAAAGGAGGCACTACCATGCCAAAGCTCCATATGCTCCATTCCGTGACGGATACGATCAACACCTCGTTTATTTTGCAGTCCGAAACCTCCACCATCGTCATCGACGGCGGGTTCCCGACCGAGGCTGAATATCTTTACGAGTATCTGAAAAATCTCGGCGGTCACGTTGACTGCTGGTATCTGACGCACATTCACGACGACCATGTCAGCGCGATGACCAAGATCGCCGAAGAGCATCCCGACATTAAAATCGACCGTGTCTGCTGCAATTTCCCCGCCGGTGAGCTGATCGACCAATGGGAACCGATGCAGGGCAAGGTCACCTCGTCTGCTGTCCGCGCATGGGTCTTTGATACGCTCGCCGAAAAGAATATTCCCGTCATCACACCGAAGTGCGGCGATGTTCATAATTACGACGGCTATTCCGTCCGTGTTCTGCGTGATCCGCATGAGGAGCTGTGCAATAACATCAACGACTCCTCTCTGGTGTACCGCGTGACCGTCGGTGAAGCCTCCATTCTGTTCCTCGGCGACCTGGGTGTTGCAGGCGGAAAACAGCTCCTTGCCGATACCGATCCCGCACTCCTGAAAGCAGATTACGTCCAGATGGCACATCACGGACAGAACGGTGTTTCACGCGATGTATACGAAGCCATCAAGCCGAGTTATTGTCTGTGGTGTACGCCGACATGGCTGTGGGACAACATGGGTCCCGGCGGCTATGACACCAATCAGTTCAAGACCGTCGTCGTTCGCGGCTGGATGAGCGAGATCGGCGGCATCAAGTGTCATTACAAGATGCAGGAAGGCGACCATATCATCGAACTGTAACACAGAACGAAAGGAATACCATCATGAAAAACAACGGCTATATTTATAAGCATGTCGTCGTCCTCGGTGTTGACGGCGCAGGCACCTTCTTTTCCAGAACCGACACGCCGAACATGGATCGTATTTTTGCAAACGGCGCGACCAACTACAATGTTCTGACCTCGATTCCGACGATTTCCGCGGAGTGCTGGGGTTCGATGCTGCTCGGCGTCACACCGGAGGTTCATCGCCGTACCAACGGCATTGTTTCCTCGATTCCCTATGATACCGAATCGCCCTTCCCGTCCCTGTTCCGTGCCATCCGTGCGGCTTATCCCGATGCGGAGCTCGCGTCGTTCTGCTGCTGGAATCCGATCAACTACGGCATCATCGAAAACAATCTCGGTGTCTACGAAGACACGGAGAGCGACGACGAGCTGATCGATATGATCTGCGATTATCTCGACAACCACGACCCGATGATGCTGTTTGTCCAATTTGACAAGGTCGATGGGGCTGGTCACGGCTACGGCTACGGCACAAAGGAACATCTTGACCGCATCACCGTTACCGACGGTCTGATCGGACGGATTTACGATAAATACGTCGAACGCGGCTTCATTGACGATACGCTGTTCATTGTCACGGCAGACCACGGCGGCTTCGGTCACAGCCATGGCGGTACCACGGACGACGAAAAGATCGTCTTCTGGGGTGCGGCAGGCAAGACCGTCAAGCCGGGTACGCTCGGTTCGATGGAAATCCGCGACAATGCCGCTGTCTGTCTCTATGCCCTCGGCGTGGAACAGCCCGCTACCTGGACCGCACGCGTTCCCGATGATCTGTTTGCAGACTTCACTGATGGCGAGCGTCCTGTTTTCACAAAACTGCCCATCGCCACAGCTCACCGCGCTGTTGATGCAAAGGCTGCGCCCGACACCGCCGTTACCGCACTGTTCAACGCAGATGCCATCGCGGCTTACCTGCCGTTTGCGCCGACCGATCACGCCGATGCGCTCGGAAAGACCGTAGTTACCGCACACGGAAAGATGTATTATCCGAACGGCTTTCTCGGCACGGGCTACAAGCTCGACGACGGCTGTTTGACGCTCGATGCGTTTGACCCCAAAGAGGAATCCTTCTCGGCATCGTTCTGGTTCAAGACAGGCGGTATTGCAGGCGATCCCACGATTTTTGCAAACCATGACCGCGCCGACGAGAAAAACATAGGCGTTTCGTTTGTCATCCGTCAGAGTGCCGTCCGTCTCTCCTTC
>JAFYTT010000051.1 GCA_017558715.1 Clostridia bacterium
CACTGTATGTATATGCCTACTGAAGAAAAATTCAGCCGGAAAGCCGACCAATTCCTTAACGATGACACCACAAAATTTTTCGCTTGTTTTAATCAAAATGTGATAGAAGGTGTGATTGTTGCATCTTTTATAGAGCAACAAAAAATTGAAATCGTTGGCATTGCTGTCGTGCAGTCCGCTCGCGGTCAGGGGATCGGTTCTTTTATGATAAATCAAGTCATAAAGGAGTACTGTCTGCAATTTATATATGCCGAAACAGATCAAGATGCCGTTGGTTTTTACCAGAAGAACGGTTTTATTGTTACAGAATACATCGAAACCTATCATGATGAAACGGTTATCCGTTATCAATGCAAATGGGAACCTCCATCATAAAATAGCAAGCATCATTCGAAAAATGCAATCCCCTTTGAATCCCGAAAAATTACGAAAGGAGCGTTATTATGGCATATAACAAAGAACCCGACCGTCTGGCCCCCCTCAAGGACGCGCTGAAGGCATCGGGAACCCCCGGCGGCGCATGGCTGCTCTGCGGTCCCGAATCGTATCTGTCGGAATACTATCGCTCCCTGATGCGAAAAAAAGTGATTCCCGATCCCGACATGGGATTTTTTGACCACGTTCGCTTAAACGGCAGCGAAAAATCGTCCGACGGTGACGAATTTCCTCTCGCCGCACGGCTGTCCTCCGCCATGGAAGGACTGCCTGTCATGAACGAGGGCAAGCTGATCGAAATTGCGGAGCCTGCGTTTCCCGATATGAAAGCGGCGGAACTGAAGGAATTCTGCGAGGTTCTGGAAACGCTGGAAGATTACCCATATGTGACCGTACTGATCTTATGTGCGGAAGAAGAATTCCCGACCGATTACAACGCACAGACAAGAGGGACGGCATGGAAAGCACTCGAAAAAGCGGGCATGCACATCATTCCGTTCCCGATGCAGACCAAGGCAAAGCTCGCGCCATGGTGCGCAAAGCATTTTGCAAGCGAGGGAATCCGTGCCGCACAGGATGTCATTGATGCGATGATCGACCGTGTCGGCTTTTCGATGACCGCGCTGTCGTGCGAAATGCAGAAGTTATGTGCCTACCTTCATGCCAATCACCGCGATATGGCATCCCGCGATGACGTCGCATCCGTCTGCTGCTCCACCGATACCGCAGGCGACTTCGCCGTCAGCAACGCCGTTCGTGAGCGCGATATCGGCACACTGACCCGCGTCTATACGATCCTCAAAAATGAAAAAACAGAGGCAATGACGCTGTTTTTCCAGATATCCGCCGCCATCAACGAGCTGTGGCGCGTCAAGCAGGGTCTTGCCGACGGCTATTCCAAGGAAGATCTGATGCGGATGCTCGGCATCAAGGAATATCCGATGAAGCTTGCCATGCAGGGCTGTGCAAAATACCCGCTCGACACACTGACACGGCTGACCGCATTATGCGCCGAAACCGATCTTTTACTGAAATCAACACCTGTGGACGGCTATGTGCTGGTGGAACGCATCCTTTGCGCCATGTCCGCACGGTATGAATCTCAACTGACTGTAAAGGAGAACATCCGATGATGACCACTGAAATGATTCAAAACACCTTTATCCGTCTGGGTCTGACCGCTCCCGACGAGATCCGCCCGACCAAAGACCTTTTGTTTGCGGTGCAGTATGCATTCACGCAGACCGTTCCGTATGAAAATATCGACATTCTGCACGGGATTCCGCTGTCGCTGGAGGAAGAAGACCTCTACGACAAGATCGTCACCCGTCATCGCGGCGGATACTGCTTTGAGATCAACGGCTTTCTCGGTATGTTCCTGCGCGCGCTCGGCTATGAAGTCACCGACTATATGGCACGTTATCTGCGCGGAGAGACCACGATCCCGATGCGCCGCCACCGTGTTCTGATCGTCACCTGTGATGATGGCGCAAAGTACATCTGCGATGCGGGCATCGGTCAGTCTGCGTTCCGCTATCCGCTGCCGTTCATTGAGG
>JAFYTT010000052.1 GCA_017558715.1 Clostridia bacterium
CCGAACCAATTTCGATTGACGAAATAGTTCGGATTTGTTGCGTATGGTGACCCGTAGCAGATGGATCGAACGCACCAAAAGCCTCGCTTTTGGTGCCGCAATTGGCAGCAGACAAAAAGCGAGATTACACCCACTTTCTCAAAAAACAGGTAAAAAAAGAAGTCACCTCGCGCCAATTGTCGAGTTCTCATCCGAGGACAGCTCATGAAAAACAAAAAAGAGAACGCATTGCGTTCTCTTTTCGTTTTTGGTGACCCGTAGCAGAATCGAACTGCTGTTACCGCCGTGAAAGGGCGGTGTCTTAACCGCTTGACCAACGGGCCGAATCATAAGACAGATTTTGTTGTTTACGACGTCTGCCTTATGCTGGTAGCGGAAGTTGGACTTGAACCCACGACCTATCGGGTATGAACCGATTGCTCTAGCCAGCTGAGCTATTCCGCCGGAACAACTTGTGATTACTTTAATAGTATACCATACTTTTTCGCGTTTGTCAATAGCTTTTTCAAAAAAAATTCAAATTTTCTCGTATTTGCAAAAAACATATTGAATTTTCACAGAATATATGATAAAATATTTTTATACACCATTGAAAAGAAGGGTTTCCGCATGTATAAAATTCTGCAGAAAAAAAGTCTGAACCCGACGGTCACCATGATGGACATCGAAGCACCGTTCGTTGCCAGAAAAGCACAGCCGGGGCAGTTTATCATTTTGCGCGTTGACGAGGACGGAGAGCGCATTCCGCTGACCGTTGCCGGCTATGACAGAGAAGCCGGCTGGGTACGCATCATTTTCCAGATCGTCGGTGCAACGACCATGGCACTCAACCAAAAGAATGCGGGGGACTCCATCTGCGACTTTGTCGGTCCGCTCGGCGTAGCAACACATCTGGACGGAATGAAAAAGGTCTGCATCGTCGGCGGCGGTGTCGGTTGCGCCATTGCGCTTCCGATTGCACAAAAGCTGCACGAAATGGGCGCATCCGTAACATCTGTCATCGGGTTCCGTTCCAAGGATCTGCTCATTTTAGAGGACGAATTCCGTGCCGCATCCGATAACCTGCATGTCATGACCGACGATGGATCCTATGGCAGACAGGGGAATGTCTGTGTGCCGCTGAATGAAATGTTTGCCGCAGGTGAGACCTTTGACGCGATCATCACCATCGGCCCGCTTGTCATGATGAAGTTTGTCGTTGAGGCAACACGCCCGACCGGTATTCCGTGTATCGTATCGATGAATCCGATCATGATCGACGGCACGGGTATGTGCGGCGGATGCCGTCTGACTCTGCGCGATTCTGACGGCAAGCCTGTCACAAAATTTGCATGTGTCGACGGTCCCGATTTTGACGGTTATGCCGTTGATTTTGATGAAGCAATGTCCCGCGGAGCAATGTACCGTGATTTTGAGCGGCATGCTTACGAAAAAACCTGCAATCTGTTCCAAAAAGAGGTGCACTGATATGCCGAATATGTCACCGAAAAAGAATCCCATGCCGACCCAGGCACCCGAGGTTCGTGCACACAATTTCAACGAGGTCGCCCTCGGATATGACGAAGCGGCGGCCATCGATGAAGCGCTGCGCTGTCTCGACTGCAAAAACACCCCCTGTGTCGGCGCATGTCCTGTCAATATCCGTATCCCCGCATTCATCGCAAAGATCAAAGAAGGCGACTTTGAAGGTGCCTATCAGATCATTTCCGCATCCTCCGCACTTCCTGCGGTATGCGGTCGTGTCTGTCCGCAGGAGACGCAGTGTGAATCCAAATGCGTCCGAGGCATCAAAGGGGAACCTGTCGGCATCGGTCGTCTGGAACGCTTTGTCGCCGATTGGCACAATGCACATTCCGACGCAAATCCTGAAATCCCGCCGCAGAACGGTCATCGGGTCGCTGTTGTCGGATCAGGACCTTCCGGTCTGACATGCGCAGGAGATCTTGCGCGTGCAGGATACGCTGTTACCGTCTTTGAAGCACTCCATACCGCCGGTGGTGTTCTCGTTTACGGGATTCCCGAATTCCGTCTTCCCAAGTCCATCGTCGCAAAAGAAGTGGACAACCTCAAAAAGATGGGTGTGGAAATTGCCTGCAATATGGTCATCGGCAAAACACTGACCGTCGATGAGTTGTTTGAAATGGGCTATGAAGCTGTCTTTATCGGCTCCGGTGCAGGTCTTCCCAACTTTATGGGTATTCCGGGAGAATCGCTCAAGGGCGTTTACTCCGCAAACGAATTTCTGACACGCTCCAATCTGATGAAGGCATACCTTGACGATCCCACTACGCCGATCATGAAGGGCGGCAATGTTGCGGTCGTCGGCGGCGGCAATGTCGCGATGGATGCGGCAAGAACCGCACTGCGTCTGGGTGCAGAACATGTCTATATCGTCTACCGCCGTTCCATGGCGGAAATTCCCGCGCGTCATGAGGAGGTCGAGCATGCGGAAGAGGAAGGCATCGAATTCCTCACGCTCAACAACCCTGTGGAAATCCTCGGTTATCAGAATCCCGATGACAAGCGCGATCCGAAAAACGGCTTTGTCACAGGAATCAAATGTGTCCGCTGTGAGCTTGGAGAACCCGATGCACGCGGCAGAAGACGTTCGGTCGAGATTCCGGGTACGGAGCATGTCATCGATGTCGACTGCGTCATTATGTCCATCGGCACATCGCCCAATCCCCTGATCAAATCGACAACCGCAGGACTCGATGTCAATAACCGCGGCGGTATCATCGTCGAGGAAGCAACCGGTGCAACCTCGCGCGGCGGTGTCTATGCAGGCGGTGATGCGGTTACAGGTGCCGCAACGGTCATTTCGGCAATGGGTGCCGGCAAAACAGCCGCAAAAGCCATCGATGCGTATCTGAAAAACAAACAGTAACCCTAAAGGAGAACCAAACATGAAATGCTCTGATATCAACATCCGTGACCCTTTTATTGTCTGTAAGGACGGTATTTATTATATGTACGGTACACGCGCTGCAAACTTCGGCAACCGAACCGGCGGCTTTGACGTGTATACCTCTGCCGATCTTGAAACGTGGAGCGATCCGATCCCCTGCTTTGATTCCGAAAAATACGGTATGAATCGCGCTGTCAACTGGGCACCCGAGGTTCATGAATACCGCGGCAGCTACTATATGTTTGCCACATTTACACAGGAAAGCGGTCTGAAGGGAACCTGCGTGTTAAAATCCGACAGTCTGACAGGTCCCTTTGCACCGCACGGCGATGTCCTGCTGACACCCAAAGAATGGGAATCGCTCGACGGCACACTGTATGTATCGCCAAAGGGCGTGCCGTATCTTGTCTTCTGCCATGAGCACATGCAGATCATCGACGGTACTGTCGTCTATGTACAGTTGAGTGATGATCTGACCCACACGGTCGGTGAGATGACGGTTCTTTTCAAGGCATCCGAGACCGGCTGCTGTGATGCGTATCCGATGAAAGACGGCGATCACTATGTGACCGACGGTCCGTATATGTATCGTTCGGCAGGTGATGAACTGTTCATGATCTGGTCCTCGTTCATCAAGGGTGCGTATGTCGAGCTTGCCGTTAAATTTACCAACGGTGATCTCAGCACAGATTTTGTTCACATGCCGCCGCTTTACACCAAGGACGGTGGACACGGTATGCTGTTCCGCACGACGGACGGTCGCCTGTTCTTCACGTTCCATTCTCCCAACGCATCGGGTCACGAGCATCCCTGCTTCCTTGAAATTGAGGATCGGGGCGACAGACTCGAAGCAAAATAACCGCATATGTTCCTCTCCGCTGTATCTCTGTGATATGGCGGAGATTTCTTTTGCACAAACATCGGATTTTGGCGTATTTTATGCGATTTTCACACACGAGTTCACGGAAAATACTTGTAATTGCATATGAAAAATGATATAATATATAAGAATATAATTTTTTGAATACGGGTTTATCACATGGTCTTTTCATCCACAGTTTTCCTGTTTCTGTTCCTGCCGGCAGTATGGCTTCTGTACCTGCTGATTCCCGGCAGATATATCATCGCACGCAATGTTCTGCTCGGCGTCGCCAGCCTTCTCTTTTACGCATACGGTGAGCCGATCTACATCGCCATCATGCTGCTGTCCGTGCTGTTCAACTACTGTGCCGCACGGTCGATCGGTACCGCACGGGAACATCATGACGAAAAGCGCCGTCATGCATTGACTGTTTTTTCCGTCATCATCAATCTGGTCATTCTCGGCTTTTTTAAGTATGTGCCGTGGCTGTGCTCGCTTCTGCCGTTTGACGTACCGCTTCCCGGACTTTCGCTTCCGGTCGGTATCTCGTTCTATACGTTTCAGGTACTGTCCTATGTGCTGGATGTTTCCCGCGGACAGTGCAGAGTACAGAAAAACTACTTCAATCTGCTTCTGTACATCTCCTTCTTCCCGCAGCTGATTGCAGGTCCGATCGTTGCTTATGATGATATCGAAGCGCAGCTTTCCCATCGTACCGTGACGCTTGACAAAACCGCCGACGGTATCCGCCGCTTCGTGCTGGGTCTGTCCAAGAAGCTGCTGATCTCCAACACCGCCGCGCTGATCGCCGATGCCGCATTTGCCGCTTCCGCGCCGTCGTCGGCACTCGCATGGGCAGGTGCACTCTGCTACTCGATCCAGATTTATTTCGACTTCTCGGGATATTCCGATATGGCAATCGGTCTTGCATCGATGTTCGGCTTCTCTATCCTTGAGAACTTCAACTATCCTTATTCGGCGGTCACCATCCGTGATTTCTGGAAACGGTGGCACATATCCCTGACCAACTGGTTCCGTACCTACGTCTATATCCCGCTCGGCGGCAACCGCGTTTCGGGAACAAGAACGATCTTTAACCGTATTTTCGTGTTCTTTTTGACAGGCATCTGGCACGGTGCAAACTTCACTTATATCCTCTGGGGGCTGTGGCATGGCGGACTGATGATGCTGGAACGTGTCTGCCGCTTTGAGCAGTTAGAAAAAAAGCGCGCATGGCAGATTCCCCTGCGCATCTATACATTATTGGCTGTTGTTCTCGGCTTTGTTATGTTCCGCGCACCGTCAATCGGAGAAGGCTTCTCCTTCATCGGCAGAATGTTCTCCTTTGACGGAAATGCATCCGATGTTCTGCACTATTTCAGCCCGTATACCATAGTCATGCTGGGATTCGGCGTTCTGTTTTCAGCACCGATCCTGCCTGCCATCCGCACAAAGTTCTGTTCCTGCGGCAGAGAATCGCTTTGGAACGGCATCGTTTCCGTGCTCTGCGTCCCGCTGTTTTTGCTGTGCGTGATGACACTTGCGTCTTCCGCATTCAATCCGTTTATCTATTACATCTTCTGAGGAGCGTGTCGATATGAAATGCAACATAAAAACGGTCGGCACACTATTCTTCTGTGTTCTGTTCTTCTGCCTGTGCGCATTCTTTTCGCTCGGCATGCTGATTCCGGGCGCGTCGTCTGCGGTGGAAGGTGCCGAAATGCCTGCGCTGATCACCGACGGACGCATCTCCGACGGCTTCGGCGATGACTTTGAGACGTGGTTTTCCAAGCGTTTTGCGTTCCGCGGCACCATCGTTGACCTGTTTTCCTCGCTGAAGGAGACCGTGTTCCAAACAGGCAACGATCAGGTCATTGTCGGGGAAGACGGATTCCTCTACTTTCAGGATACAATGGATTCGTTTCTGAAGGAGAATCCCCTGACGGACGACGAAATCCAGTCGATCGGTATGGCACTTTCCAATCTGTCCGCATACGCCGAAGAACACGGCGCGCATCTGCTGTTTGTCTGTGCACCGAACAAGAACACCGTTTATCCCGAATATATGCCCGCACGCTACCGTACATCCCCCTCCAACGCCATGTCGGACCTTGACCGTCTGCATGCATATCTCGATGCCGAAACGGCGGTGGACTATCTCGATCTGCGTCCCATTCTGACTGCCGCAAAAGAGGAACACCTGCTTTATCACAAGCGCGACTCCCACTGGAACGGATACGGCGCACATATCGCGTATGAGGCGATTATGACACATCTCGGTCTGCCGATGCCCGACTTTTCGGTTTTGCCGCGCACCGATATCACAACGCATGAAGGGGATCTTGACCGCCTTCTGTATCCGGGAACGGTCAAATATGACGATAATACCGTATACAATTATGACGGACAGTATATTTACACCTCGGCATTTTCCACCGAAATGGATATGACCATCACCACACGCAGCGCAGGTACGGCAGGAACGCTTCTTTGCTTCCGCGATTCCTTTTCTTCCGCGCTGATCGGCGATTTTGCCGTTTCCTTTTCGCAGATGCAGATGGAGCGCGCCATCCCATATCGGCTGGACCTTCTCGAAAGTTTCAAAGCAGATATTGTCATTGTTGAAATCGTGGAACGTAATCTGCGTTCCCTCATCGGATGTGACGGACGGATCACCGATGAAGCGCTGTTATCGCCGTCCGACAACTGATGTTCAAACGGAGGAATGATGATGCGGAAACTGAATATTCGAACGATGATATATCTGCTCTGTGTAATCCTCCTTGTACTTTCTTCCTGCTCCGGCGGACGCATGGACGGAACCTACTATGCGGAAAACCGCACCTTTGCCGGATACAATCTGGCAGAAGCGCTCGGCATTTCGTTTGATAACACCCTGATTGATATGACAGAGCCGGAGGGCAATGCCGGTCCCACTGTCATCGTTCCGGACGAAAACGATCCCAACGAAAGTAACGCACCGACAGAATTTACCATGCGTGTCTATGACAAACTGGAGCTGTATACCAAAGTCGGCGATACCGTATCCTGTGACACATTATCCGACGGTACGCTGGTCCGGCTGGCAGAAATCGAAAACAGCATCTGGGCGGAGGTGTCCTCCATGGAAGGGAAGCTGCTCGGATACGCCAAAGACGGCTTCCAGCGCGCCATCGATCCCGATTCTGCGATTTATGCGGAGCTGCCGATCGAATACGGCATGGCAAAAACCAACGACGATACCTATGTTCATGCTTATTCTCATCTGGTCGACATCCGCAAATACCTGCGCGTATTCGAATCCACCAATTCTGCCGACTGGCAGTATATCGACCTGTCCGATTACGATGTCATCGTTTCCATGCAGCTGTCCACCAATGAAACCACCATCAAAGAGCCGTTTTATAACCGCAATCTGTGTCTGGTGCAGTATGATCTGCTGCCGAAGATCCGCGAAGCGATTGAACTTCTTCGCCGGGACGGCTACACAATGGTCATCTACGACGCCTACCGTCCGACCAGCGTCCAGCAGAGATGGTTCGATGTTGTCCGACAGCATAAATGGGTTGCCGATCCGTCCCGCGGTATGGGCGGCGTTCATGACCGCGGCACCGCACTGGATATTTCGATCATCGACAAATCCGGCAAGCCTGTCGAAATGCCGACACCGATGCATACCTTTACCGAAGCTGCATCGCGTCTGAGTACCACAATGACCGATACCGCACGCAAAAACATGAATTATCTGAAGGAAGTCATGGTCTCCTGCGGATTTGATATCATCAATTCCGAATGGTGGCACTTCCAGGATGTCAATACCGTTTATTACCTTCCGACCGACCATCCGATCGATGAAATCCCGCTGGTGGTCACGGAAGCGGCAAAATACTGAGGGGAGGAACTGATATGAACATGCAGATACCTTCAGGTGAAGCAAACAGCACCATGATCTATGATCCTGTCCCGCGTTTTGCCGATCAGCTCACCCTGGATGCACCCAAGCCGACGCAGGCATCTCCTGCAATCCTATCGTACATCATCCGTACCCACGAAACGGCATCGGACGGGCAGCCAATCGATACGCTGTATTTTTATATCGGACGCGACCGTTCCGTTTCTCTGCGATCGTTCACGATTTCCTACCGCATTTCCGCATTGCCGGTCATGGTCGATGACCCGGCAAACCCGTTTTATACCTACGAATACACCGACGCCGACATCGATGATCATGAATTTCTGCTGTGCAGCTTTACGCTTCCGCATGAAATCGCAGAGAACTTCCCGGGCTGTTCCGCTTATGTCAGCAAAATCTGTCTCGCGCATCGCGATGCGGATCACGATGAACCAATCACATTCACCCCGGGAGATTTCGTCTATTCCGCAGAGGATGCGGAAAAAGTGCAGAAGGCAATGAATGATGCCTACGGCGAAGAATCCATCACCTCCGTACCGCAATCCCATTCATCCGACGGCACACAGCACCGCTTTGACCGTGAGGATGATGCATTTCAGGACACCCTGGAAATCGCCCGCCTTGCACAGGAAAAACAGCGCAAAAAAAGATATATCGGCATACATCTTATCGGATATGCATTACTCGCCGCCGGCGTCATCTCGCTGGTTTCAGTCGGCATACATTATCTCTCCTTCCAGCGCGCCATGCTCGGTGCCGCAGTTTACATCGATGCAGGACAGCCGCTCCAGGCAGAAGCTTATGTCGATGAAGAGATCGGAGAAAATATTTTTCTCAACTCCCAGAAAAGCATCCTGAACCGTACGGTACTGCAGCTTTGTACAGAGGAGCGTTACAACGAGGCTTACCGCATCACCGCGGAAACGCCGTTTGCTTCCATTCAGCAGCGCATCTGCCGTGAAGCCTCGGAACAGGCGCTGGAGCAGGGTGACTGGGAAACAGCATACTTGTATGCCAAGGGTGCACCGACTCCGTTTGACGCTGAGATCACCGACGCGGCAGCTGCCATTCTTCTGGACCCGTATACCGCTTCGTTTGATGAAAATGCATTTCTGATTGCACAGAAAACCACCGATCCCGCATCCCGCGATCAGCTTCTTGCGGCGGTTGTACAGTATGCTTGCGGTGAAAATAAGTATCATGTCGCCATGCGCGCCGCACAGAAAATCGCAGACCCCGAAGCATCCGTCCAAACCGTTGCAGACATTTTCGGCATTGCAACACAGTATTATATCAGCAAAAACCGATTCGACGATGCCGCAGTCTTCATCGCGTCCTACCGTACAGACAGCAGCACCATTGATGCCGATATCGAGCAAGCGCTGATCGATCATTTTTCCGAATCCCACGATGCAGACAGTGCCTTCTTCCTTGCCAAGCAGTTCGGTATTGACGCATCCCACATCCCGATTACCGCAGAAGATGAAGCCATCCGCTCCGACCTTAAAAATCTGTACCCGCTTCTGACCACATCACAAAAGCAGGCATATCACGAAAACTTTGTCACATGCGGCGGTCTGCTTCTGACACGCTCGGATACCGGTGCGGTTACGCTCGGTCTTCAGCCGTCCGCCACAACACCGGCAGATGCCAAAACCTCAACCGTATCCGCTGTCCAGAAGCGTATCAACACCTATCTGACCAAGAAACCCGCCGTTACCGCCATGGCATCGACACATCTCATGACCGCGTTTGTCCACAAGGATGGTACCGTGACCGTCATGCCGAACCGCATTGTCGGCAACACCGCCGTCGCATCGACCGGTGAGGAAGAATCCATCAGAACAGCCGCAGCGGCTCTGAAAAATATCGTTGCGGTCGAGGCCGGCGCGTCGCATTTTGTTTTCCTGCATGCAGACGGAACGGTTACCTGTCTTGGCGACAATACGTACAAGCAATGCGATACCGGAACATCGGAATGGAAAAACATCGCCGCCATCGCCGCAGGAAATGCATTCACCGTCGGACTGCGTACAGACGGAACTGTTGTTGCGTGCGGCTCCGACAGTGCAGGACAGTGTCAGGTCGATGATCTGCACAATGTCGTTGACGTCGAAGCCTGCGAAAGAACGACCGTCGTACTGTTTTCGGACGGCTCGGTCGGTATCCGCGGAGAACGCTCCACGGGACTTTCCGATGTACTCCAGCTGGAAAACGTCAGCCGTATCCGCGCGGGAAGCTCTGCTATCATTACAGAACATCGCGACGGCACCTACACGCTCTGCGGCGGATGCGCGGAAACCGGAAATTTCGGTTCTGTCGCTTCCTGGAAAAACCTGCGCGATTATGATATCGGTGAAGTATGTGCTGCCGCCATTGATGACAACAACACACTCCGCACAACCGGCAGCAACCGTGCAAAATAACAATCAAGTCAAGAGGATCATCACCTATCAATATGAACAATCCATCCAACGAAAACCAAAAGCCTCTGTCGGATGCAGTACAGCCCGCCGACACACCAGCCGCTGAACCCTCTGCGGAAATCGCCGAAACCGATCAGCCGCTGATCCAATTTCTCGAAAACACCGAACCGAACAAAGAGTCGTCCGAGGATCCGTTCTTTGCACCGCTCCCCGAGCTTCCCGAAAATGTGGATGACGAGGAAGATGCGGAAGACCACGAAGCATCGGAGAACATCGGAGATGATTCCAACCGCTCCGATGCGGCTGACGATGAGACAACGGAACCGACTGCCGAACATACCGACGACACATCCGATCATCATTCCGAACCGCCGTCCGACAACGACGCAAACCGTAAAAAGATCGGAAAAATCCTCGGTATCACCGCCGGCAGTATCCTCGGTCTGGTTCTTGCGGTATTCGGAATCCTCTGTGCGATTCTGTTCCGCCTCAGCACCCCCATTACCGTTGATCTTGACGAAACCGTCTCGCTCGGTGCTCTGGAATCCAATCCTGTCCTCTCTTTTCTGACGGAAGCCGAACCAAGTCCCGCTGCCATCGATACGTCAGCCATCGGAGAAAAGGAAATTCAGCTGACCTTCTTCGGTTTTCTGCCGAGAACAGTACCCGTTTCCGTCCGTGATCTGACGCTGCCACGGGTAACCGTCTACCGCATGACCGTCGGTGTCGATTCTGTTCCCAATCCCGATGACTGTGTACTGCTGTGTGAGGACAAAACAGCGGTAACACATATGTTTGCAGAACCGCCGAATACTTCTGTCCCGGGTGACACCGTATGGCTTCTGCTTTCCACGGATGCCGGCGGAAATACCGTACAAACCGAAGTGACAGCCTCTGTCCTTGCCGATGGCTGTACACAGAACATCGAATTCGGCACAGACAAGGACACCATCTCCAATATGTTGTCCGATGCTTATCCCACATATTCGACCCTTCATCTGGATGAGATCGATGAACGTGTTTGCGGCACCTACCGTGTCATCGCACAGACCGAAACGGAACGCGCGATTCTGTCGCTGATTCTTTCCGATACCACAGCACCGACCGGTCGGACGCACAACTTCAATCTGCTGTCGGGAACCACGCTGACTCCCGAGGACTTTGTCACAGGCATCAAAGATGCATCCGAGGTCACGCTCTCCTACAAAACAGCACCCGATTATGACAGTCTCGCACCGCAGACCGTTGTCGTGACCGCAGAAGATGCACATGGCAACACAGCGGAATTTTCCGCATCCCTGCAGATCTGGAATATTTCAAGCGCTCTGACCGCGGAATGCGGCACAACACTCGATGTACTGCGCGACACGCTGTTTACCGAGATGCGCGCAGCAGGTGCCGATCTGCCCACGTTTGACCGTTCGTTTGATCCTTCCAAGCTCGCACCGGGTACATACGACGTTCGTCTGCACGGCAAATACAGCACACCGACCGTCACGTTGACAATGGTCGATACCACACCGCCCAAGATCACCGCAGCGCCGATTACGGCTTACGTCGGTCATACGCTGACCCCCGATAAATTCGTCACCGAGATCATCGATGCGACCGAAGTGAAGCTGTCCTTCAAAGAAGCCCCGGATACTTCCAAAGTGGGAACTGTCTCTGTTACCGTCATTGCAGAAGATGCCGGCGGAAATAAAGCGGAAGCCTCCGCATCCGCGACGATCATCGCCGATACCGCACCTCCCGCAATTTACGGCGTCAAGACCATTTACGCCCAGCAAAACGGAACAGTTTCCTATCGCTCCGGCGTATCGGCTTATGACAATGCTGACGGCAATGTCAGCGTCAAGATCGATGCATCCCGCGTGGATGTGACCAAGATCGGCAAATACACCGTCATTTACACGGCAACCGACAAGGCAGGCAATACGGCAACGCAAAGTGCTGTCGTCTACGTCACCGGTGCCAATCAGGCGTCTGTCAATCTGTACGCCGATGAAATTCTTGCCGCAATCACAACACCCGGCATGACCGATCGACAGAAAGCCTCTGCAATTTATACCTGGTGCGTCGGTCATCTGCGTTATTCCACCGCCACCGCTCATCTGATGGATAAATTCATCGAAGCGGCGTATTCCGGCTTCACAACGCACATCGGCAACTGCTATACCTACTATGCCGTCGCATCTGCGCTGCTTACCCGTGCAGGAATTGAAAACATGGAAATCCAGCGAGACAATCCGTATGCACCGCATTACTGGAATCTCGTCAAGATCGATGGAAACTGGTATCATCTGGATACCTGTCCCAAGTGGAAGAGCCATCCGATCAAGACCTTCCTGCTCACCGACTGGCAGGTAAAGCAATATTCGCTGTACGAACTTGAGGGTTATTACAGCTTTGACGAATCCCTCTATCCCGCAACCCCGTAACCGATATTTTACAGGAGAACTTTCATGAAAAAAACACTTTCACTGCTTTTACTCGCCGCACTGACTGCGTCCATGCTGTCCTGCGGCAATGACAGTACCACATCCGACACCACCGACAGCGTTTCCGGTACCCCCGATACAGCCGTCACCGAAGCCGCTGTGATCGGCGATGAAACTGCTGCTGTGACAGAAGCTCAGACCGAAGCTCCCGCACAGAACACACCTGCCGTCGATGGCTACACCTGTGTCTTTGACAACGGCATTTCCGTCAAGCTCGGCAGTCCCGCCGCAGATGCTTTGGCTGTGCTCGGTGATTACAGCGACATGATGGAAGCGCCCAGCTGTGTTCACGAAGGCTTTGACCGCGTCTACACCTATGCGGGTCTCTACACCGTGCTGACCTCACCCGATGCGTCCGGCGCGGAATACATCGCGGAGATTTCGCTTCTTTCCGATCTCGTTGCGCTTGATGTGAGCGGCACCTATCTGATGATCGGCTCGGCAGAGAGCGACATCAAGGCAGCCTTCGGCGATCCTGCCGAGGATGCATTCGGTGTGCAGAAGTACAACCTCGACGGCGCGAATCTCACCGTTACCGTTGACGGCGGTGTGGTATCGGGATTTGTGATGACGTATCCTGTAAACTGAAAAACAACATAAAAGATAAGCCGCAGAGCGATCAAACTCTGCGGCTTTTGCTGTATAGGAATATTGAAATGTTCCGGATTACGACTGAACGGAATAGTTCGGTGCTTCCTTGGTGATGTTGATGTCGTGCGGGTGGGATTCACGCAGACCTGCGGGAGAGATCTTGATGAACTGTGCATTGGTCTGCAGTTCCGGAATCGTCTGGCATCCGCAGTAACCCATACCTGCACGGATACCGCCGAGCATCTGATAAATGGTATCGGAGACGGGACCCTTGAACGGGACACGGCCTTCAACGCCTTCGGGAACGAGCTTCTTGTTGCCTTCCTGGAAATATCTGTCCTTGGAGCCCTTTTCCATTGCAGCAAGGGAGCCCATGCCGCGGTAAACCTTGAAGGAACGACCCTGGTAGATTTCCATTTCTCCGGGAGATTCTTCACAACCTGCGAACAGAGAGCCCATCATGAGGACATCCGCACCTGCGGCAAGTGCCTTGACCATATCGCCGGAATACTTGATACCGCCGTCGGAGATGACCGGAACACCGTACTTCTGTGCAACACAAGCGACATCATAGACAGCGGTGATCTGGGGAACACCGATACCTGCGACAACACGGGTGGTACAGATGGAGCCCGGGCCGATACCGACCTTGACAGCGTCCGCACCTGCGAGGATCAGGTCTTCCGCAGCTGCTGCCGTTGCAATGTTGCCGGCGATCAGCTGAGCATCGGGATAAACCTTCTTAATGTTTGCAACACAGTCGATGATGTTCTTGGAGTGCCCGTGTGCGGAGTCGAGAACGAGAACGTCAGCACCTGCATCGAGGAGCTTGCCTGCACGTTCAACAACGTCGGAGGTGACACCGATTGCCGCACCGACGATCAGTCTGCCGCGGCTGTCCTTTGCGGAGTTCGGATACTTGGTTGCCTTCTGAATATCCTTGATGGTAATCAGACCGCGGAGAATGCCGTTTTCATCGACGAGCGGGAGCTTTTCAATCTTATGATGGGAAAGGATTTCACGAGCCTTGAGAAGGTCAGTACCGACAGGAGCGGTAACGAGGTTGTCCTTGGTCATAACTTCACCGATGAGCATGTTGTAATCGGTGAGGAAGCGCATATCACGGTTGGTAATGATACCGACCAGCTTCTTGTTTTCATCACAAATCGGCACACCGGAAATGCGGTACTTTGCCATCAGGGCATCGGCTTCCGCAACCGTGTTGTCAGCGGCAAGATAGAACGGATCGGTAATAACGCCGTTTTCGCTTCTCTTGACACGGATGACTTCTTCAACCTGACGTTCAACGGGCATGTTCTTGTGGATGATACCGATACCGCCCTCACGTGCCATTGCGATTGCCATAGCAGATTCGGTAACGGTGTCCATTGCCGCGCTCATCATCGGAATATTCAGAGTGATCTTCTTTGTGAGGCGGGTACCGAGTGTAACCATTTTCGGTACAATCTCGGAGCGTGCGGGGATCAGAAGCACATCGTCAAAGGTGATCCCTTCTTTTACGAATTTTTCGGATACATTTGCGTTTACCATCGTTTTTCTCCTTTACTGTCGCTGTATTGTGAATGGGTATGATTGATGTGGGATAAAAAAACACCGGTCAGCCGCTGCCGCGCATACGCATGCCATCACCGTTGTGACGCACCGATACCGCCTGCCGCCTTGCCGCCGGACAAGTTTACATTCGGACATGACCCTGCACCGCCGCGTTTGTTATCTACGCGCCGTACCATGAAGTTTTCCGGATACGCAGTGCGATTCGTCTTCATTCCGATGCTCCTTTTAAAGGATATATTATTATATATAATATCACAATTTTATGTGTTTGTCAATATAATTTCAAAATTTTGTGTCAGTTTAATGTTTTAACAAAACAAAGTGCCGCGCTTTTTCAGATTCTGTTAAAAAACAGATTAGCATAGATGCACAAAATTATTTCAAAAGTTCTTGCAATCTTGTTTTATCCATGATATAATATAACATATAAATCAATTGAGAAAGGATTACGACCAATTATGGGTAATACACGACGTGAAATCATTCAAGGCATGCTTTCCGAGCAACCGTTTGTATCATTAAAAGAACTGTCAGCACGCTTTCCGGAGTTGTCCAGCATGACACTGCGCCGTGATATTGAATATTTTGAATCACAGGGAGAATGTATCAAGGTACGCGGCGGTGCGCGTTCCATGAAGTTCATCACAACATCGCTGGAAGAATCCTTCAATCTTCGTCTGCACGCCAATTCCGCAGCAAAGGAAGCCATTGCACAGCGTGCCGCTGAAATGATTGAGCCCGGAAGATCGATCTTCCTCGATTCCGGTACCACAATTCTGAAGCTGGTCAATACCATCGATGACGAACGACTGACCATTACCACATCGGGTCCGAACGTTGCACTGGAGCTGCTCAAGAAAAATATGCCGATTGTCAACATCGTCGGCGGCATGATCAACCGCGACAACATCTCCGTTTCGGGCACACAGGCCATCCGTTATATGGAAGATATCAACATCGATATTGCCTTCCTGACCCCGTCCGGTCTGACCGCGGAAAACGGATTCACCTGCGGTAACTATTCCGAATGTGAATTCAAACAGCTGATCATCAAAAAAGCACGCAAGGTTGTGCTTCTGATGGACAGCTCCAAGATCGACAAGAGTCTCCCGTACACCTTTGCCGACATCGGAGAAATCGACGCCATCATCACCAACCGTGATCTTCCGCCGGAACTTTCCCGCAAGGCACAGGAGAACGGTACGGAGATCATCATTGCCAAACCGGGCATCTGACAGAAACCACAAAATTCAAAGAAAGGAAGCTTTCGATAAACGAAAGTTACGGTCATCATTATGAATACAATTATCACCATCGGCCGTCAGTTCGGCTCCGGCGGACATGAGATCGGACGGCTTCTCGCGCAAACGCTGGGCATCCCCTGTTACGACAAGGAACTGATTGTACTCGCCGCACAGAAAAGCGGTATGTCTGCGGAGGTTTTCTCCCATGTGGACGAAACCGCAACCAACAGTTTTCTCTATGCCGTTTCTGCGGGCAGTATTCCGGGCAATACCTATCAGCCGCAGCAGAATCTCCCGCTGAATGATAAGCTCTTTATCGCGCAGACCGATCTGATCCGCGCAAAGGCAAAGGAAGGCGCCTGTGTCTTTGTCGGACGCTGTGCCGATTCCATTCTGAAGGATGCATCTCCCATCCTCAATGTCTTCATCCGCGCCGATATGCCGTTCCGTGTTTCCCGTATCATGGAAGCGGAAAACTGCACCGAAAAAGCGGCGGTCGACATGATCAGCAAGGCAGACAAAAAGCGCGCGAAGTATTATAATTTCTATACCCAGAAGCGCTGGGGTGCTGCAGACAGCTACGACCTCGTTCTGAACAATGCCAAGCTCGGCGCAGAAAAGGCAGTACAAATCATCGCAGAATACGCACGTGCCATCGCAACCGATTGATATCGAAAAAAACATAGATTGATCCTGCGGACAGTCGAATCCTCTTTTTCGGCTGTCCGTTCTTTTTATCCCGTTCCGAAACCGAAAAAACATGTGAAAATCACAAAAAATCACGGATTTATCTTGCATTTTTATGCTGTGCATGATATAATAAAATATAATCATTTTATTCCGAAATGGATTTCAGAAGGAGTCTCATCATGAGTGTAAAAGTACCCGAGGGTTATCGCTCTCTTTTAGATATCAGACAGACCGAAATCGCCATCAAAAAGGTCAAGGACTTTTTTGAGCGTGACCTTGCCATTCAGCTCAATCTGACCCGTGTCTCCGCGCCCCTGTTTGTCGACCGCAGCAGCGGTATGAACGACACGCTGAGCGGCACGGAGCGTCCCGTCAGCTTTGACATCAAGGGACTGTCCTATGAGGTTGAGGTCGTTCAGTCGCTTGCAAAGTGGAAGCGCTGGGCACTCGGTCATTACGGCTTCCGTCACGGCGAGGGTTTGTATACCGATATGAACGCCATCCGCCGCGATGAGGACACCGACAACCTCCACTCCGTCTTTGTCGACCAGTGGGACTGGGAACGTATCATCACAAAGGATGAACGCACCGTGGACACACTCAAGAGCATGGTTCGCCGCGTTTACCGTTCCATCCGTCATACCGAGCGCTACATTGCAGAGGACTATGCGTTCTCCGACTGCATTCTGCCCGAGGAGATCACCTTCATCACGGCGCAGGAACTGGAAGATCTGTACCCCGGCTGTACACCCAAGGAGCGCGAATACAACATCGCAAAAGCAAAGGGTGCTGTCTTCATCATGCAGATCGGCGGTGTCCTGAAATCCGGTGAGCCGCATGACGGTCGTGCTCCCGACTACGATGACTGGTCCCTCAACGGCGACATCATCGTTTACTATCCCGTTCTCGACATCGCACTGGAGCTGTCCTCAATGGGTATCCGCGTCGATGAAGAAACGCTGCTCAAACAGCTTGCCATCCGCGGCTGCTCCGAGCGTGCAGAGCTTCCGTTCCAGCGTGCTCTGCTGGAAGGCAAGCTGCCCTACACAGTCGGCGGCGGTATCGGTCAATCCCGTATGTGCATGTTCTTCCTTCGTAAGGCGCATGTCGGCGAGGTTCAGGCATCCGCATGGAGCGATGAAGATCTGAAGATCTGCCGCGAAAACGGTATTCAGCTCTTATAAAATAACAAAAATTTCATACCACAGGAGGACACACCATGATCCGTGAATTCCCGCGAACTACCGTCGGCGGACTGTCTCTGCCGCGTATCCTCATCGGTACCAACTGGCTGCTCGGCTGGAGTCATACAGGTGCCGCAGCTGACCATGGCATCAAGGAAAAGTTCCAAAAACCCGAGGATTTCTATCCCGTCTTCCGCGCATATCTTGACTACGGTATCAACGCCGTCATGGGACCAATCAGTTCCACGCCGCTTGCGCTCGATGCCATCCGCTATGCCGAGCAGAAGGCTGGACAGCAGATCATCATCATCGACACCCCCGGTATGAATGTAGACGACACCCCCGAAGCCCGCAGAGAAGCACAGGCCGTCATCCGTCACAGCGCGGAGATCGGCTCGTCCTTCTGTCTGATCCACCATGCCAGCATGGAACAGCTGGTCAACAAAAACAAGCAGGAGATCACCCGTCTGCCCGATTATCTTGCGATGATCCGCGATGCGGGTATGCTGCCCGGCCTGTCGGCGCATATGCCGGAGGCTGTGCTGTACTCCGACCGCAACGAATATGACGTAGAAACATATATCCAGATCTTCAACTGCATGGGATTTCTGATGCAGGTCGAGGTCGAACAGGTCGCCGCGATCATCCGGAACGCAAAGAAGCCGGTCATGACGATCAAGCCGTTTGCCGCAGGTCGTACAACGCCGTTTGTCGGTCTGAACTTCAACTGGAACGTCATCCGCGATTGTGATATGATCACCATCGGTGCCGGCAGCGAAATGGAAGCAAGAGAGGACATCGAGCTTTCCTTTGCCGCACTCGAACGCCGCGCGCCCAATGTTGCCGGCAGAAGCTCGCCCGTCAAGCAGCAGGTGCTGGGGCATCATTGATATCAACCGTATATAAACAAACGGAGTAGCTGCCAATTAAAATTTGCAGCTACTCCGAAATTTTTACATCAGGCAATGCTTTGCCCACGCTTTAAGAAAGCGCGAAACCAATCGTGTGCCCCGCCGGGGGAACGATGTTACTTTCTTTCCTGCGCGAAAGAAAGTAACCAAAGAAACGCGCCTTTCGTTCGTTCTGAATTGATGCCAAAATACTGGATCGAATGAGACAGTATTCGAGGCATCAATAGGAACTCACTCCTCTGGCGGAATTATTATGATTTCTGAAAAGATGCGGTAATACGAACTTCGATATGTGGCTGTGTACGCCTTTGCACAGGGCTAAGCGAGAAACATATCGTGTTCACTTCGATATGAGAAATGGTTGTCGCACGTGAATGCAACAACCATTTTTCAATTTAGGAGATTCAGAGAACGGTCTCCATCCCCATCTTCTGCACCTGCATGCCGCACTTCTCATAAAACTTCAAAGCACCTGGATTGCATGCCCAGACGTTCAGGGTCACATTGTAACAGCCGATTTCCTTTGCATAGGATTTTACAAAATCAAACAGCTTTGTTCCGATGTGCTTGCCGCGGCAGTTCTCATCGACACAGAGATCGTCGATGTAGAGCGACTTGATCGGTGTTAACACATGCTCGTCGGAATAATCCATCAGCATACAGAACGCATAACCGAGCACCGCGCCCTCCTCCTCATAAACGAAGATCGGGCGGGTGTCCTGCTCAGACTCGATGTGAACTTCAAGTTCCTCATCGGTGTACTTTTTACAGCCTGCACGGAACAGATCGGGACGTCCGTTGTGATGGACCGCCGCAACCTGATACAGAAGGGAATTGATGCCGTCGAGATCGGACAAGACTGCAAGACGAATTTTCATCGTGCGCGCCTCTTTACCGTCGATACCGAAGCAGACAAAGGAATAACGGTTGACATATCCGCCGCACTGATTGTTTTCGTCCCAGCCGTTTTCCATGGAGAACGTACCAGGTCCGACACCCCAAGGCTCCGGATCGTGACCGTGGTGCGGTCCCATCAGGTTACGGTTGGAGTTGGTCAGTGCAATTTCGATTTCGTTTTCGCCCTCGCAAAGGAATTCTGCCAGATCGATACGGTCGGTGAACATCAGCATTCCCGCATCCTTGCCGTTGACACAAACCTCTGCAATGGCATATCTGCCGTCGACAATCAGCGTAGTCGGCATACCTGCCTTGTAGGTGTAGGTGTTCTTGACCTTCATCGTGCCTGCAAAGAAGGGATAGCCGCATTTGACAACATTGGATGCGTCAAACGGAATCTGATCTTGCGCGGTGATGACAAAGGAGGTATCGTTGTAGATACAGCTGCTCTTGACGGAATCCTCAAACGCATCGTTTGTCTTCAGTGCGAAATTACCCGTCAGATACATGCATTCGATTTCGGTATCAAAGACGAGACAGTTGCGCAGGGATTCACTGACACCTGCATAGAGGACGTAATAAACGTAATCGCGCTGCCAGTAATCAAAGGAAACAGTGATCTCATTTTCACCGGTCTTGACATAAGGCATGATATCGGTTGCACGGAACGAGCGGTCGAGCCACCAGTCAGCACCAACGGTAATCGGCTGACCGTTGACGGTATAGACTGCACCTGCAAGCGGTTCTGTGACCAGACGCAGGCTTGCGGGAATCTCATCAACCGAGAAGACAGCCTTCAGCGTGACCGCACCCTTGTACTTGTCGCGGAGCAGTCTGTCGCGGATACATTCGAGCGGTCTCTGTTCAGAATAGGTCTTGCCGCCGTCAAAAGAGATTGCAAAATGGTCGATGGTCAGCTGGTTTTCGGGCAGCTCTGCGAGGGTATACGGAGCGTTGAGTACGATGGGTTCTGCGGATACTTTCTTACAGGTACATGCGCAGACGGGTGCGATTTCGTCGCTTTCGATGTACAGATGCGCTTCGGAATATGCAAAGTCCGCACCGATGATGAATTTGCCGTCCTCAGCCTTACCGCAGACAGGCTTTGCTTCCAGCGTATCAAGGTCGATCTCGACCATATTCTTGACGCCCTCGACGGTGATTGCCGCGCCGTTGACCGCTTCACCACCGAGATTGACGACATAAACGAGCTTGCCGGAATTTGTATTGCGGATCATCTGACGGAAGCCCTCGCGGTTTGCAGCATTCAGCTTGACTTCTGCCGCAGCTGCAATCTCCTCAAAGGTGGTCGTGGATGCAAGCCAGGAAAGGTCTGCCTTCTTGCCTTCAATTCTGGTCGGCAGATCGCCCGAGCACCACACCTTACCGCCGTTTGCAAGGAACTGCTTCAACAGTTCAACGGTGGTTGCATCAATGGTATCAAAGGACGGAACAACGACATAGTCGTAGGTGCACAGACCGACACGGATCTTGCTGCCCTCAACGGATCCCATCTTTGCCATCATGCATTCATCGCCCCAGTGATAGGGAATCTGTGCCTGCGACAGCTTGTTTGACAGCGCGTGGAACGCATCCTCAACGACATTGATAGAGCGGTAATCCTCGCCGCGCTTATAAGTCAGGTATGCCGCATGTACGGGATGAATGACCAGCGTATTTGCGTATTCTTCGCCCAGGGACAGCATGTAGCCGAGATTGTTGAAGTAGTTGTTGAACTGCTTCATCTTATCCTGCCACGGCAGATGCTCGGAATAGTTTGCGGGATAGTCGCGCTTTCTCTGACCGCGGATGGAGTATGCATACAGATGCTGGCACATGATGTTGACACCGCCGACATACTGCAGCTCTGCGATGCGCTTCAGCTCGGTGGGCGTAACGTCCCAACCGCAGCAGCCGAACATTTCGGACAGCGTCTTCTTTTTGCCAAGCTGTGCGCAGGCAGAACCAAGCTGCTTGGGCGCAACGTCATCGGTCAGACCGCGTCCGAGATAGTCAATACCCGGAATGTGTTCATATTCATAGAACGGCATGACACCGCCGATACACATCATCTGTCCTGCAAGGGAGGTTTCCTCAACGGCGTGACCGGTCAGACGGCATCCGTTTTCCTCACACCAGTCATAGACCGGCTTGATCCAATGGTTGATGAACAGCTTGTGGCAAAGCTTCCAGTAGTCATAACGGAATTCCTTGTCGCCATCGAAGTCGATAAACAGCGCAGGGAGAGAATCGAAGACATTGTAGCCGTAAGCCGCTTCAAATTCTGCGGGCATCTTGTCGCTCCAGACCGTACCCCAGCGGTAATACTGCGGCTCATCAGTAAAGAAGCCGGGCATTGCGTGACCGAAATCGTCGGGATTGCCGCGCTTCTTGTATTCGTCATGGGTTTCAACAAGGAACTTTTTGGTAATTTCCAGATCGAGGGTATCGACATACGACTCATCCCATGCCTGAATGATAACATGATATTCGGCGATACCGTCAACGGCGGCAGAGACACGAGTCAGCTTGCCGTCAACGAGCGTATAAACGCCGAGCACATTTGCAAGGGTCGCGGGATAAGTATCGACCTTTTCGTATTTAAGATAGGTTGCGTGGTTCTTCTTGTCTTCAAGCAGCTTGCCGCCCGCAAAACCGGAGGGCCAGCCGTTTTCGTCGTAGGACCATGCTTCCATACCGAGCTTGCGTGCTTCGTCGACGCAGGCATCGATGCAGTCAAACCATTCGTCGCTGAGATATTCGGTTTCGAGACCGCCGCGCGCGTGCATGAAGAAGCCGTTCATGCCGAGGTCGTGCATCAGACGAATCTGACGGCGCAGTTCTTCTTCCTCCAGCTTGTCGTTCCAGCTCCAGAACGGGATAGAGCCGTGCGTGATGGCGTGCTCCTTGACATCAAGTAAAAAGTTTTTCAAATCCATGAGTGTGTCCTTTCTGATTTTGTATTGATTGACATTTATTTTTTCTTTTTCTTCTTTGGGGTCCGTGGGGATTTCACAGATACGGGCTTTTCTTCCATAGCAGGAGATTCCTCTGTCTCTGTGATACATTCTGTTACGGTCTGCGCTAAGGGAACGGAGGATTCCTTTTGAGCAAGCCGAGCCTCGACCGCCTGCGCACAAACGGTAAAGATGACCGAGCAGACAGGAACTGCCAGCAGCATGCCGAGAATTCCGCCGACACCGGAACCGACGGTGACCGCCGCCAGGACGAGCAGACCCGGAAGACCGACCGATTTACCGACCACGCGCGGATAGATGAGGTTGCCCTCCAGCTGTTGGAGTACAACGATAAAGACAACAAACCACAGTGCCTTCACCGGTTCCGCCAGCAGGATCAGAAATGCACCGACAGCGGTACCGACATACGCACCGAACACGGGAATCAGCGCGGTAAAGCCGACGATGACCGATACGACAAGGGCATATGGCATGCGGAAGATCGCCATACCGATACCGCACAGCACACCGATGATGACCGCCTCCGTCAGCTGTCCTGTGACAAAGTTCGTAAAGGTACGGTTGACAAGATCGGCAAAATCAGTGATCTTTTTCACGCGTGCCTCGGAGAACAGCGCACGCAGAATGCGCGTCAGCTGATGACAGAGCATTTCCTTCTGCGCAAGCATATAGATGGAGAACACCAACGCAAGCAAAGCGTTGAATACACCCGAGAATACGGAGGTCGTGATCGACACCGTGGTATCGAGAATATGGGATCCCCACTCGGCAAAAAAGTTCTTTACGGTGGAAAAAATGCCGTCTGTATTGAGCTTTTTGATATCGATGGCAAAGTCGGGCAGGACAAAGCCGAAGTCGTCAAGGAGTGTCTGCGCCTTAACCCACAGCGCTTCCAGATCGGCAAGATAGCCGGGCAGCATCGCGGAAAAGTCGTTGAACGCTTCCCCGAGCTGCGGGATCAGCAGAAATGCCACAGCAAATAGAAGTCCCATGATCAGAAGCAGGGATAAAATCATGCAGACGGGACGCCGCAGACCACGGCACAGCTGAACACTGAAACGGTCACCTTTTCGCGCGGAAGACTGTTTTACGTGTCGCAAAAACAGTCGGTCCCACAGTGATTCCAGGGCGCGCATCGGAATGTTGACGATAAAGGCAATGCAGATACCGATAAAGATCGGCGAGAGAAGCGACAGCACCGCCGAGACAGCGGATGCCACAACATCGATGTGCCGCAGTCCGAATGCGATCAGAAGCGCACCTGTTACGACAAGAAACAGGTTCTTCCATGTTTTTTTAGAAAATTCCATAGTATTTTATTTTTGTTCCAAATCTTTTTCCAGATCGGCAATGATATGCGCGAGCGCATGCTCATTGTGGTGTACCGTGATGCGGTCGGCGACAGCCTTGACCTCATCAATGGCATTTTCCACGGCATAGGCAATATCGGCATGCGTCAGCATCGAAACGTCATTTTCGTAGTCGCCGACACAGACCGTTGTGTGGATGGGATTGCCCTCGGCTGCAAGCAGCGCCAGCATGTCGGGGAGCAATTCGCCCTTGCCAGAGTCGGTGGAATGAATTTCAATGCCTTCCGACCAGCTGCGGTCAAGGTTATACCGATCACCGCACAAATTTTTCAGATATGCAAGCACCTCTGCGGTCTTATCCGCTTTCTGTACGATGATAAACCGATGCCACGGTTTGCCAAGAGTCGCCAATACTTCATCAATGCGTGCAAAATCCTCGCGCGGAATGTGAATTTCGCGGTCATGCGCACTGGCGGTGATACGGAATACTTCATCGCGGTCGCGGATGATCGCATGCAGGACATCCAGAATACCGTCGTCGATCGGCTTATCCACCAGATGTCTGCGTGTCACGGGATCAAACAGCACCGTGCCGTTAATACCGATGACATACGTATTCGGCACAAAGCGCTCTGCATACTTATCGATAAAATCGGGATACCGCCCGGAGGAAACGGTGACAAGACCGCCCTCGGATTGAAAGTATCGGATTGCCTGTGCATTTTCTTCTGTGATCTCTCCGCGGTCGTTGGTGATCGTACCGTCAATGTCAGAGAGGATCAAATAGCCTTTGAATTTGTTCATGATAATTTGGTACCCTTGATATCGGAGGCGCCGGGAC
>JAFYTT010000005.1 GCA_017558715.1 Clostridia bacterium
AAGTCCCTGCGCAGCGTCGAAGAAGTTGCTGCAATGCGCGGCATCTCCGTCGAACAGGTCAAGGGTTAATCAAAGGAGGATTTGCAGAATGGAAAACGTAAAGATTACGCTGGCAAAGAGCCTCATCGGTGCAAAGCCGAATCAGAAGGCTACTGCAAAGTCTCTCGGTCTGAATAAGATCGGCAGCTGCATCGTTGTTGCTAACGACGCAGTCGCACAAGGCAAAATCAATGTTCTTGCACACCTTGTTAAGGTCGAGAACGTCTAATCGAAATCGACAGGAGGAAATAACATGAAGCTCCACGAACTTTCTCCCGCAGCAGGTTCCGCGAAGCCCGTATACCGCAAGGGCCGTGGTCCCGCATCCGGTAACGGTAAGACAGCCGGCAAGGGTCACAAGGGTCAGAACGCTCGTACAGGCGGCGGTGTAAGACCCGGTTTTGAAGGCGGTCAGATCCCGCTGTACAGAAGACTTCCCAAGAGAGGTTTTCATAACGTATTTGCAAAGCACTATACTATCGTAAATGTTGATGCACTCAATGTTTTTGAAGATGGATCCGTTGTTTCTGCAGAAACCCTTATCGAAAATGGTATTATCAACAATGTTTATGACGGTATCAAGATTCTCGGTAACGGCGAAATCAGCAAGAAATTAACCGTCAAAGCATCAATCTTTTCAGCGTCTGCAAAAGAGAAGATCGAAGCAGTCGGTGGAAAGACTGAGGTGATCTAAGTGCTTCAGACATTAAGAAACGCTTGGATGATTCCGGAACTGCGCAAGAAGATTCTCTTCACGGTGCTGATCCTGGTTCTCTACAGACTGGGCGCAGTGCTCCCGGTTCCGTTTCTGAGCGCTGACCTTCTGACACAGATGGTCAACACTTATACTGATGGTTCCATTTTCCAGTATTTCAACATTCTTTCCGGTGATGCTTTCTCTAAGGCAACGCTGTTCGCACTGTCTGTCTCCCCGTATATCACGGCACAGATCGTCATTCAGCTTCTGACCATCGCGATTCCCGCGCTGGAACGCATCGCTAAGGAAGATGATGGCAGAAAGAAGCTCGCACAGTTTACCCGTATCGGTACGATCATTCTCGGTCTCATCACCGCGTTCGGTTATACCAGATACATTGAATCTGCGCTGATCGTTGACAGCATGTTCATTCGCATCGTCGTTATGTTCTGCTACGTCGCGGGTACCGCACTTGTCATGTGGCTCGCAGAAAAGATCGATGAATTCGGTATCGGCAACGGTATCTCCATGATCCTCTTCTGCAACATCATCGCAAGCCTTCCCGCATCCGTTTCTTCTCTGCTCGCTGCACAGAACGCAATCTGGGCAAAGATCCTCGTTGCTATCATCGCAGCAATTCTCTCCATCGCGATTCTCGTGTTCGTCATTTATATGACCAACGCAGAACGCAGACTGCCCGTTCAGTATGCAAAGAAGGTTGTCGGCCGTAAGATGTTCGGTGGTCAGTCCACCACGCTTCCGCTGAAGCTTAACATGTCCGGTGTCATGCCGATCATTTTTGCAAACTCGATCGTTGCAATCCCTTCGACCATGTCGGTCATGTTCCCGCCTAAGGCAGGATCTTTCTGGGAAGGTTTCGTTAATTTCTTTAGCTATACCTCTCCCGTATATGCGATTCTCTTCTTCATCCTGATCATCGCGTTCAACTACTTCTATGTCGGCATCTCCTTCAACCCCGTTGAAGTTGCCAACAACCTGAAGAAGAACGGCGGCTTTATCCTCGGTATGCGTCCCGGTAAGCCCACTTCGGACTATATTACCCGCGTACTGAATAAGCTGATTCTCATCGGTGCTCTGTTCCTCGCAGTTATCGCTGTTCTCCCGCTGATCATCAACATGATCGCAGGCAACAAGCTTGGCGGCATTGCATTCGGCGGTTCCTCCCTGCTCATCATCGTCGGTGTTGCACTGGAAACCTACCGTGAACTGGAAGCACAGATGACGATGCGCCACTATAAGGGATTCCTTGAATAATAAGAGGTTTTACCAGATGAAGATTATGTTTCTTGGCGCTCCCGGCGCCGGCAAGGGCACGCAGGCTGAAATCGTTTCCGAGAAGTACAACATTCCGGCGATTTCTACCGGTGCAATCATCCGCGAGGCAATTAAGAACGGTACGGAAATGGGCAACGCCGCAAAGGCGTATACCGAATCCGGCAAGCTCGTTCCCGATGAAGTCGTCATCGGCATCATCAAGGAACGTCTTGCAATGGACGACTGCAAGAATGGATTCATTCTTGACGGCTTCCCCAGAACCGTCGGCCAGGCGGAAGCTCTCGATGCTATGGGCATCGAAATGGATCTGGTCATCTCCATCGAAGTGGCAGATGAAAAGATCGTTGAGCGTATGAGCGGCAGACGCACCTGCATCTGCGGCGCTACGTATCACACCGTTTATAAGCCCTCCAAGGACAACAAGACCTGCGATAAGTGTGGTGCTGAGCTGACCATCCGTCGTGATGATGCTCCCGAGGTCGTTCTTGATCGTCTCCACACCTATCACGAGTCCACTGAGCCCCTCAAGGCTTATTACGATAAGAAGGGCAAGCTTCAGCTTGTCGAAGGACAGGAAGAACTGGCTGATACTACGGCTCTGACCGAAAAAGTCATCACTTCCTTCCTGGGCAGATAATCTATGATTCAGGTTAAGAATGCAGCTCAGATCGCCATGATGCGTGACGCCGGTAAAATTACCGGTGAAGCGCTGGCAATGGCGGGCGAAATGGTAAGACCGGGCATCACCACCAAGGAGATCGATACCGCGATCCGCGAGTACATCAAAAAGTGTGGCGCAACCCCTTCTTTCCTGAACTACGGCGGCTTTCCCGCAAGTGCTTGCATCAGCATCAACGACGAGGTCATCCACGGTATTCCCAGTGCGAAGAAAGTCCTTCGTGACGGCGATATCGTAAAGATCGATGTCGGTGCGTATTATAAGGGTTATCACGGCGACAGTGCGAATACATTCCCCGTCGGGACTGTATCCGAAGAAGCCGCAACCCTGATCCGCGTGACGAAAGAATCCTTCCAAAAAGGAATTGAGACGCTTGGTCCGGGCAGCCGGCTCGGTGATCTCGGTGCCGCTGTCGACGGTTATGTCAGACAGTTCGGATTCTCCGCGGTACGCAAGTTTGTGGGACACGGTATCGGCCGCGATCTGCATGAAGTTCCGGATGTTCCCAATTACGGAATCGCCGGACGCGGTCAGCGGATCTATACCGGTATGGTTATCGCTGTGGAACCCATGATCAATGCGGGAACGTACGATGTCATTCAGCTGGATGACGGATGGACGATCAAAACCGCAGATGGGAAACTTTCCGCCCATTATGAGCATACGCTTGCTGTCACAGACAACGGTGTTGTACTGCTGACCAAGGTATAAACGGAGAGCGGACATGATTTCAGATATACGCAAAACCCGTTTTCGTTCCGGAACGGCGACCGAGGATGTGCCCGACGAACCCAAGAAGGCACAGAATAAGGTCACCGGAACCATGATCGGACGCATTGTGCAGTCCCTGTCCGGCAGAGATGCCGACAGACTGTTTGTGATCGTCGCAGAGCTCGATGACGCGCATGTGGCAATTGCAGACGGACGCCTGCGGAAATGTGTCAATCCCAAGAAAAAGAAGCTCAAGCATTTGAAGCTGATTTCGTTTGCCGGTATGGAATGTGTTGAGAAGATCGCCGATGGGGTGTGCAATGACAGCTACATCCGCCGCGTCCTCTCTGCTTTCCGCGGTGAAACAGATGAGAACGAATCCCGCTGAGCACTTAGGAAAGGAGAGATTCTTCTGCCAAAGGATGACGTTATTGAGTTTGAAGGCACCGTAGTTGAGGTGCTGCCGAATGCGACCTTTAAGGTCAAGCTGCCCAACGAACACATCGTGACAGCGCATATTTCCGGTAAACTCAGAATGAATTATATCAAGATTCTTCTCGGTGACAAGGTCACGGTTGAGGTTTCGGTTTACGACCTCGACAAGGGTCGCATCACCTGGAGAGCGAAGTAAGCTTTATGCATAAATAAGAAAGGAATGGTATCGTTACATGAAAGTAAAACCTTCCGTAAAAAAGATTTGCGAAAAGTGCAAAATCATCAAGAGAAAAGGTAGAATCATGGTGATTTGCGAAAACCCGAAGCACAAGCAGAAGCAGGGTTA
>JAFYTT010000053.1 GCA_017558715.1 Clostridia bacterium
GAACGGAACACTATCCTTGATCACACCGCCCGAAATCATCGGTTCTGCCCCCGAACATGCCCTGTCACTGAAAGAAAATACTGTAACCGACGTTTCTTTGTCCTTTGTTATTGCACCCAATACGAAGCGACTTGCGCAGTCCTACCGCATCACCGCAGTATTCACTACCGAGGACGGAGCACAGTATCACGAAACCTTCGGTCTGAACGGTGCCGATGTCTGGTACTGCTACGGTCCGTTTTTCCGAAACAACTATGATCTGACACACGTTTCCCCTTATGAGCGCTACGGTCCGCACATCGAGATTCCCGCAGGAGTTTCGTGGGAAGACCCTGTCCGCGATTATCATCTGAACCGTTTTGCCGATATCAATGACATCTATCTTGATGAATCCGCGTTTTTCTCCGGCGATTCCCTGATCCTGCCTACCGATCCCGCCGATGCACGAAAGGAACCGCAGCAGGTCTGCATCTGTGAGGATTACTTTGAAGCCGGCGATCTTTACACATCCACAGGTCCCGCCGTTTCCTATCTTTATCGGTTGATCGAATCCCCCGAAGACCGCGCAGTGGATGTTACCGTCGGATGCGAAGGACCGTTTCAGCTGTGGATCAACGGCGAATATGTGGGAGAAAGTCGTGATGTCTGTGGCTGGACGCTTGAAAACAAGCATTTTTATCAGATTCCGTTCTACCGTGGTATCAACCGCATCCTATTCAAGATCGTCAATCCGACCGGTCGTTCCGGTTTCAGTCTGATTTATCGGATTCCCGGAGCAAGATGGCAGCAGTATGAGGATTTCACCTCAATTCTTGTCGATCTTCCGTGATCATTTGTTCCTTATAACCAATATAATCGATAAAACAGCGATATGTTTTGTGCATATCGCTGTTTCACGTGAAACATATGATATTGTGATATCGGTGTTTCACAGTCCATACGGTCCGTATCCGGTCTGCGTGAAGGTCTGACCGCATGCCTGAAACAGAATGGAGCCGAGCATAGCGAAAAGCGCAAGCCAGACAAACACACGCGTGATTGTCTTTTTGATCTCCGCACGCCGCCGCTGCCGCACTGCTTCCTCAAATGCCTTTGCCATGCGATCTGTACGAGCACGGGCATCCTCCGCCGCCTTGGCATCGTCATATTCTTCCCAGTGTCCTCCGTCCTCCCTCATACGGAAATCCGAAGTAAAGCGGGATTCATCATACGGCGTACCGACCTCTTCCTTGAGCAGATTGTACGCCTCATTGACCTCTGCCATGCGTTTTGCCGCCAAGGTATCGCCCGGGTTCAAGTCCGGGTGATATTTTTTTGCCAGACTTTTGTATGCTGCCGCAATTTCTATCTGCGTTGCACCGCGCGGAACACCGAGTACCGCGTACGGATCCAAAATCGCCATGATTGTCCTCCTGTTGATGTTTGCTGTTCTTTCTGCACTTATTTTACCGCAACTTTTTGAACTGCGTATAAACATCAGACGATTTCCTTGACTTTTTTGCGCAAACATGGTATCATATTGGAGAATGAATCATAGCAAAGGATCTTGCAAGTATCATGAAGCAATGTATTATCGCCGATTTTGAATGGTGTGTCACACCGCATCCCACAGGCGACCGTTTCCAGTATTTCAACGAAATTTTATCCGCAGGCGCTGTCCGTGTGGACGAAACCGGAATCATAACCGACCGGTTTTATGCGCTGATTCGACCGGAATGTGCAGAATATCTCCATCCCGTTGTGCTTTCCTCCCTGCGTCTGGATCGGAGGGCACTTGCCGATGCACAGCCATTTTCCGAAGTCTTTCAACAATTTCTCGCCTTTGTCGGCAATACCCGCGTATTTACCTGGGGATGTGCCGATCGCTCCGCCCTGCTCCAGAATCTGCGCATGAAAGCTGGATATTCCGCAGAAAATGCTGCTGCAGCCGCACCGCAGATGCGTGATTTACAGCCAATTCTTTCCCGTGGTGCCGGAATAGCGCCTCCGTATCCCAGTCTTGCCGCCGTTCTCGGTGCACTTTCCATCAAAAATGAAAACCGACACAACGCCATGGCAGATGCCGAGGACACCGCGCAGATCGTCCGCACACTGTATCAGAAGGATCCCGCGCTGATCAGCCCGCTGTTCGCACATCACTCCCCCGTACATGCCTCCGAAAATTCCGGCCGATGCCAGGATGATACAAATTCGCCGTCTCCGACCTTCCGTACACCGGGTGAAGCGCTCAATGATGCCCGCAGACACTCCCGTTTCTGTCCCATCTGTCAAACGCCGATCGGTGTCGGAACCTGGATCCGCGCCTCCAAAACAGAAATTATGACGCTCTGTTCCTGTGATCAGGACGGAAGATTCCTCTGTACCGTCTCCGCCGCTGAGATGCCCGATATGCGCTATTGTTCCCGTGCGGTACTCACACCCTTTGAAGGAGCTCCAAAAGCCGCCTACGAAGCCGCAAGACGCGCAGCACGGATTCGCCGCATCGGAGCAGCCAACGTCTCTGCAGACCGCTCCATTCAGACAATCCCAAATGTCCATTCCGTCCCCGATCCGCAGCCGTCAGAAGACAACACCGCCGAGGAAAACAGCTGAAAACACAAAAGAAACCCGGTATTCCGCACACATACACGGAATACCGGGAATTTTTATGCAATTTCAGAATCAGAGCTTCTTGACAGAAAGGGTGACCTTTTCACCGTTGATGTTCCAGCTCTTTTCGTTGTCAGTGACAGTATCGTAAAGAACCGCATCACACAGCGTATCAGCGCAGATTTCCGCTTCATTCTTCTTCATGACAGAAGCAACAACATCATTGCCCGAAACGCCGACATGGATGTGATCCATCACTTCAAAGCCGCTGTCCTTACGCATGGTCTGGATCTTGGAAACGATCTCACGGACCATACCTTCCTCGAGCAGCTCAGGCGTCAGATTGGTATCGATGACGACCGTGATGCCATGATCGGAAACGGATTCGTAACCGGACTTCTGTGCCATATCGATGAGAAGATCTTCTTTTGTCAGTTCTGCCTTCGTGCCGTCGGGCAGATCCAGCGTCAGAATACCGGTTGCATCAAGTGCATCCATTGCCGCATTGCCGTCGATCTCACCGAGCAGATTGCGGATGGCACCAAGCTGCTTGCCGTACTTCGGACCGAGCGTACGCATCTGCGGCTTGAAGGTATAGGTCGTAAAGTCGCGGACATTGTCGGTAAAGACAACGTTCTTGACGTTCAGTTCATCTTCAATGATCTCACAGCAGAACTGCGGCAGCGTGAAGTCGGACTTGACATAGACAAGACCGACCGGCTGACGGTTCTTGATGTTTGCCTGGTTGCGGCATGCACGACCGAGGACAACGACCTCGAGAACATCTTCCATTTCCTTTTCCAGCTCCGGCAGGATCCACGCGTCAACAACGGACGGGAAATCACAGAGGTGGACGGATTCGGGCGCGTTCTTATCAACAGAACCGACCAGATTGCGGTAAATATCTTCCGTCATGAACGGAACGAGCGGTGCTGCGGTCTTACAGAGCGTCACAAGCGCCGTATAAAGGGTCATGTAGGCATTGATCTTATCCTGTTCCATTCCCTTCGCCCAGAAGCGCTCACGGCTGCGGCGGACGTACCAGTTGGACAGCTCGTCGACAAAGTCGGTCAGGACACGGCAGGTTTCGGGGATGCGGTAGACGGACAGATTGTCGTCAACCGCCTTGACGGTAGACTGCAGACGGGACAGAATCCAGCGGTCCATAACGCCGAGCTTATCGTAATCCAACGTATATTCAGTCGGATTGAAACTGTCGATATTTGCATACAGAACATAAAATGCGTACGTATTCCAGAGCGTACCCATGAACTTACGCTGACCCTCGGTTACAGCCTCCGCATAGAAGCGGTTGGGCAGCCAGGGTGCGGAGTTGGAGTAGAAATACCAGCGGATTGCATCGGCACCGAAGGTCTGGAGGGCTTCAAACGGGTCGACCGCATTGCCCTTGGACTTGGACATCTTCTGACCGTCCTTGTCGAGAACGTGACCGAGAACGAGGACATTCTTATAGGGCGCACAGTCAAAGAGCAGCGTGGAGATCGCCATCAGCGAATAGAACCAGCCGCGTGTCTGATCGACGCCTTCGGAGATAAAATCTGCCGGGAAGTGTGCGTCAAACATTTCCTTGTTTTCAAAAGGATAGTGCCACTGTGCAAACGGCATCGCACCGGAGTCAAACCAGCAGTCGATAACCTCGGAAACACGGTGCATCTGACCGCCGCACTTTTCACATTTGATTGTCACAGCGTCGATGAAGGGTCTGTGCAGCTCGATTTCATCGGGGCAGTTGTCGGACATGGACTTCAGCTCTTCAATGGAGCCGATCGCATGACGGTGACCGCATTCACATTCCCAGATATTGAGAGGAGTACCCCAATAACGGTTTCTCGATACACCCCAGTCCTGGATGTTTTCCAGCCAGTCGCCAAAGCGTCCCTTACCGATGGATTCGGGAATCCAGTTGACGGTGTTGTTGTTGCGGATGAGCTGTTCCTTGACAGCGGTCATCTTGATGAACCAGGAGTCGCGCGCATAATAGATCAGAGGCGTGTTGCAGCGCCAGCAGTGCGGATATTCGTGTTCAAACTTGGGCGCGGAGAACAGCTTGCCAGCCTTATCAAGGTCAGTAAGAACGAGCGGATCTGCATTCTTGACAAAGGTGCCCGCACAGTCGGTCTCCTCGGTCATCTCACCCTTGCCGTTGACAAACTGAACGAACGGCAGATCATACTTGCGGCCGACGTTGGCGTCGTCTTCACCGAAAGCCGGTGCAATGTGGACGATACCGGTACCGTCGGACATCGTGACATAACCGTCACAGGTGATAAAGAAGCCGCGCTTGCCCTGCTTGTCGGCAACCGTCTTTGCCCACGGGAACAGCGGCTCATAGGAGCGGCCTTCCAGATCGGCACCGGCATATTCTTCGAGAATCTCATAAGCCGGCGCATCCTCGGTCTTCAGAGAACCGAGAACGGTGTCAAGCAGCGCCTTTGCCATGTAATA
>JAFYTT010000054.1 GCA_017558715.1 Clostridia bacterium
ATCCATGAAATTGAGCGTCTGCCGTCCCATGATGAACAACGCTTCCTCGTCGTCAATATCGGGAGCGGTGACCAGATCCATCATACGGCCGATGATGCGCTCTCCGTCAACCTCTCCGACAGAAAACTGGGAAATCCCGACAAATACGGTCTCATCGTCGGGTCCCTCACCCAGATGCGCCTGATAGCACAGACAGCCGGGGCGATACGGAACACCGCAGCGTTCGCAAAGAGCCGTCTGCAATGCAGCATCCTGAATCGGCTTGATAATTAACATAGCGGTCAACCTCCCCTTACTGCTTCGGCTTTCTCGCACCCTTGGGCGCATGGGAGAAGTGTTCATTAAAGTGAACACCGGCACGTCCTGCGCGGTGCGAGGGAGAGTGCGACTTTTTCTTGACATTGGCAAGTGCTTCGGCACGTTCGTCACGAGCGGCATTCTTGAAGCGCTCCTTGCCGTCGGGCATCAGCTTGACGAGTTCCTCCGGGGTCAGATAACGCCACTTACCAAGGCGCAGATTGCCAAGCGGAATATCGCCGATGGCAATGCGCTTCAGACGGATGATCTTGAGTCCCACCTGCTCACACATTTTACGGATCTGGCGGTTGCGTCCTTCATAAAGCTCCATCTGCAGTGTGACATGAGTATCGTCCTTATCGAGAACAGAAACCGCAACGGGACGGATCGGCGTGCCGTCAATTTCCAGCGGTGAGGACAGCTGTTCCATCTGCTCATCGGTCGGAATGCCCTCAATGCGGACATTGTAATACTTGGGAACCTCGTGCGACGGATGCATCATGTAGTTTGCAAATTCACCGTCGTTGGTCAGAATGAGCATACCCTCGGAGACCTTGTCAAGACGACCGACAGGATAGACACGGCATCCGACATCAGAGACGAGTTCCTTGACACATTTGCGTCCAAGGTCATCGTCCATTGTTGTGACATAGCCTCTGGGCTTGTTCAGCACGATATAGGTCTTCTTTTCGATATTGTCGGGCAGATAAACACGGCGCCCTGCATAACGGACTTCGTCTTTTTCGGGATCGATCTTCTGACCGAGTTCTGCGGGTTCTCCGTTGACCGTAATCGTACCAGCCTCAATTTCTTTTTCTGCCGCACGGCGTGACATGACACCGGCGTCGGACATATATTTCTGCAGTCTGATTTTTTCCATGTTGTTTGATTCCTTATTCTTGATTCTTCAGCGGTTTCCCGCAAATAATGTTCGAATGCGATCCCACAGCGTTGGTTTTTGGTAAAGTGGGATATCTTCACACGCATACAGCGGTACTGTACAAAGCACCGTACCGTCCATTGTATAAACGGCTTCTCCTATTTTCTGTCCCACCGTAATCGGGGCATACAAAAACCGCGGCAGGCGCAGTTCTTTTTGAATTTCCGATCGGATACGCGGAAGCGTCATAGAAACGGCATCGGAGTTTTTGACAGCCGCCGTCAGCATCACACCGTCGCCCGGTGCAGTTCCGTCAGACAAAGCACCTCCAACCACCGGCAGAACAGCATACTGCTCACCCTCCTCGGTCAGCGTCACCTGTTCTACCTGAGAAAAGCCCCAGTCGTAAAGGGTCCGATGATCATTCCAATCATCGGGAGCCGACAGCGTCACACAGTACAGCGTTACGCCGTCCCGCGTACAGGCGGAAACAAGACAGCGCCCCGAACGCTTGGTAAAGCCTGTTTTGATGCCGATACATCCGTCCAGCATCTTGAGCAGCTTGTTGTGGTTGATCAGCAGTCGGACACCTTCTTTGCCCTTCAAGGGAATCTCCTTTTTATAGGTAGAAACCGTTTTGGCAAAGGCATCATACGTCATTGCCGTCCTTGCAATCTGCGCAAGCTCGCGTGCTGTGGTATAATGCGCCTCATCGTCCAGTCCGTGCGGGTTGACAAAATGCGTGTCGACAAGTCCCATCTCGTTGGCGAGTGTGTTCATCTGCCCGGCAAAAGCTTCGACAGAACCGGCTACAGCGATTGCAAGTGCGGTCGCGGCATCGTTGGCACTTTCGATCAGCACTGCATCCAATAGCTGTCCGAGTGTCAGCGTCTCCCCTTCATAGAGGTACACCGACGAACCCTCCACACCGACCGCTTCCCCGGGAACAGTGACAGACCGGTCAAGATCGTCGCTGCCTGCAAGTACCGTCAGTGCTGTCATGATCTTGGTGGTACTCGCCATCGGCATACGGACATCTGCATTGCGGCTCCAGAGAACCTGTCCCACATCATCTGTCACTATGGCAGCCTGTGCTGAAATCGCCGACGGCAGCGACGGTACAGCAGATGAGACAGGAACCGTCGGTTCAGCCAAAAGCGTATCAGACCCTGATGCCATGATCGGCAGTACAAGCATCACCAATAACAGACCGAGCACCATCAGAGAACGGGATATTTTCATACGGCATCCATCCTTTTATCTATCATGTTTGTTTCATGATATGCAAAGGCTTCGCCGTCAATACCATTGGAATTCGGTTATTTACAGAGAGGTGTCGAGAAATTCGTGTTCGTCCTGTTCCGCATCGCCCTCATCGGTTGTTTCTGACTGCGCAGCGGATGTTTCTGCGGATTCGGATTCTGCGCCATTCTTTGCTTTCTTTTTGGGGATCATCGCCTTGATCTTTTCGATGATTTCGGGTGCACGTTCCAACAGCGACGATACATTATAACCGACATCTGCCGGCTTGGAGGTCGGATTGGAAACATTCATCATCTCAACAGAGCCGTCTGCATGAACGACAAGGAACGCGACCGGAACAACGGAAACACCCGAACCTCCGCCTCCGCCGAAATTGTTGTTTCCTCCGGTTTTCTTGCTTTCGTAGTCAACACCGCCCGATGCGACGCCCATGGAGACCTTGGAAACGGGGATAATGGTGGTACCGGAATTGGTCTCAATCGGCGTACCGATGATGGTATTTGCATCCACAACGGTACGGATGTCCTCAAGTGCACCCGCAATGATACCGGTTACTTTGGTTTCTGCCATGATGAAATCCTCACTTTCTGTTTTCGGTTCATTTCAGCAAATATATAAATAGAATCGTGTTACTTATTTTTCAGCTCGCGGATCACGTCAGCACGTGCCGCGGCTTCTTTTTGTCTGCGTGCTTCCCGTTCCTCCGCCGATTCATGCTTCCGCGCTTCGTTTTCGACGGTAAGTGCCGCACCGCCGCCCGCGATCAGCAATGCCATCACCTGCCAGAGCGCGATGGAAAAGGTGATTTTACCGCGGATGGACGGCTTCTCGGCAAGAAAATCCGCATAAATGGAAATGCTGCTTTTTTTATTGCGATGAAACATCCGTGTCCCGGATAAAAGATTCCAGAAGTTCTCCATCGCCGCCCAGATCCATCCGTACAGAATCGCCGTGTTGGCAGGATCCCCGGATGCGGCGGTAATTTCCAGATACGCGATATCCACACGCAGGTAGCGACCGAACTTTTCGAGCAAAACCTTTGTCAGTGCCAAAACCAGCTTGATGATGTGCTTTACGCCGCGCTTCTTCGGGGTATACCCTGTCTTTTCTTCACGGGACTTTGCCTTCGCCGCCTTTTTCTGCTGTTTCAGCGCTTTTTTTGCCGCTTTCTTTTTCTTTGCACGCGCGGCGGCTTCGGCTTTTTTCCGCTTCTTTTCGTACAGACGCTCCAATGCGCCGCGGCGGAATTTCCGCAGGTTGGGCAGACGTTTCTTTTGCGGCAGGATCGGGATACGGAGAAAGAGCACCTGCACCGCAAGTGCAAAGTCTACCTTCCCTGCCGTTTGTATTTTGCAGATGATTCGGATGGGAACAACGAACAGAAGCACAAGAAGTGCAAGCAAGCATAACAAAATGACGGTTATCAGCTTCATCGTGCTCCCCTCCTGTCAAATGAAATTGGTTTACTCTTCTTCTGCGTGCAGTCTTGCAACAGCATCGGGATTGTCAGAGCCCGTTCCGCCGTCACCGCGGGAAAGGAACTGTTCTGCCGGCGGAAGCTGTCCGATATGCTCCAGACCGAACACCCGCAGAAAATCGTTTGTGGTCCCGTACAGCGTCGGACGACCGGGAACATCGAGACGTCCCTTGGATTCGATCAGTCCTTTCTCAACAAGAGAGGAAACGACATACCCTGTATCAACACCGCGCACCTCGTCGATATACGAACGGGTAACGGGTTGGTTGTAGGCAATGATCGCCAGTGTCTCCAGTGATGCACGGGACAGATTGCCGCCGCGTCTGACGCCCAGTGCTGTACGGATATAAGGAAGATATTTTTCGCGTGTGACAAGCTGACAGCCGTCTCCGACACGGATCAGCTGAATCCCGCGTCCCTCATAGGAAACGGCAAGCTCGTCGGCACAGGCGGACGCTTCCTCCTCGGAAATGCCGAGCGCCTCTGCAATTTTGGTAAAGGTCATCGGATGACCTGCGGCAAACAGGATGGCTTCAAAAGCCTCTCTGATCCCTGCGGCATCCAGTCCCTCGGGTGCTTCCCCGACGGGAACCGATGCGGCAGGTGCGGTATGTTCGATTTCGTTCATTTACTCGGTGTCTCCTTTTTGACCGTCAGACAACTGACGTTCAGTCGTTTCGTCTGAAGATGGATTCCCGCCGCCGGTTTCATCAAACAGTCCGGCATAATCTTCGGGAACCGCCTGCTCGGGATTGAGCGTACAGTAAAACTCGTAGCGATAATCCTCGACGCTGTCCCAAAGAGCATCCTCTTCCTCCGATGCCGCCGCAAGACGCTTTTCCAGCAGAACATATCCGTCCTTGATGAGCGACAGTACTGCCATAAACAGCGCGACAATCTCACTTTTGGACTGCGCCTCGGCAAACAGGGACAAGAACGGCGTTGTTCCGTTCATACTCAAACGGCGGGAAACGTCTCTGATCTTATCGGATACGGGAACGACGGTCTTTTTGATGATCGGATTGATGCCCGTCATCGGCGGCGGTGCTTCCTTATCCTTTTTGGAGAACAGCCGCGCCAAAGCCTTTTGCAGAAGCTGAATATCGTGCTGAGAAATATCGCCGTTGTCGACGGGGATTTCATCCTCGTCTTTGACATAGCGCGCGGAAAAACAGGCATACTGCGATTCCAGATACGCCGCAGCTTCTTTTGCCTGACGGTAAGCAAGCAGCGCCGCCGCCAGTCTTGCACGCGGGTCTTCCGCATCGGGATCCTCGGGTTTGGGCAGAAGCATACGGCTTTTGATCAGCATCAGCTCACTTGCCATGACGATGAACTCGCCCGCAATTTCCATATCCATCTGCTTCATGCGGTCGAGATATGCCATATACTGCTCAAAAATGACCGTTATACGGATGTCCGCGATTTCCATTTTGTTTTTGGCAATCAGGGAAAGCAGAAGGTCGAGCGGACCCTCAAAGGTATCGATTTTATAAGTCAGTGCTTCGCTCATGAAGACATCCGTCCTTGTTGTTGTATTTTCAGAAAATGGGAATCAGACCGACCAGCCATTCCATACCCCGCATGACAAACGAAACCGCTGCACGGATCGGCGTATCGAGGAATCCCATCCACAGACCGAGCATCAGCACAATCTGAATGATGTGCTCATAACGCATGATCTGAAAATAGAGCTTCGGCGGCAGGAAGGTCAGGAAAATCCGCGAACCGTCCAGGGGCGGAACGGGGATCAGATTGAACACACCCAATGAGACATTGAGCATGTAGAACAGGTAGAAAAACAAATGCGTATAGGTAATCAGATTCACAAGGAACGTAGAATCCGTTCCCGCATACAGCATCCCGCCCGCTTCAAAAATCAAGCCGGTACGGGTCATAATGAACCAGAACAGATTGGCGCAGAAGAGCCCCAGAAAACCGAGCAGCAGATTTGCAATCGGACCTGCCGCCGCGGAAATCGCCATGCCGTACTTGGGATTTTTGAAATAACGGGGATTGATCGGTACAGGACGTGCCCAGCCGAAGCCGAAGACAAACATCATGATCGTACCGAGGGGATCCAGATGCTTGACAGGATTTAAGGACAGTCTGCCCATATTGCGCGCCGTCGGGTCACCGAGTCGATACGCGGCATAACCGTGTGCCGCCTCATGCATCGACAGCACCAGCAGTATGACCGGAATCCGCAAAAGAAGCATCGGGATATCGGAAAATAAATTTTGGAGTACAGAAAGCATAATTGTTATTTTTCAAGCGCTTTTCGCTCAATGATGGACAGAATCTCATCGCGTCCGTCGCCCTTCAGTGCAGAAAACGCAATGACATGGGTACCTTCCAGAATCATCTGGTCTTTTGATAAAAGCGCGAGATTCTTCTTTCGGTCAGTGACGTTGAGCTTGTCCGCTTTGGTTGCCGCAATGATATATGGCGTTCTTGTTTCATAAAGCCACGACAGCATCTGGTCGTCGTCCTTGGTCGGTCCGACCTTCAGATCAATGAGCTGTACGACGAGCCGCAGATTGGGGTTGTTATCAAAATACGCTCCCATCAGCGTGCTCCATTTTTCGCGCTCGGCATCGGGACGCTTTGCAAATCCGTAGCCGGGCAGGTCGACCAGATAATACTGACGGTCGATGTTATAGAAATTCGCCGTGATGGTCTTGCCGGGCTGACCGGAGACTCTCGCCAGACTTTTCCGTCCGAGCAATGTATTGATCAGCGAGCTTTTTCCGACGTTGGAACGACCGGAAAATGCAATCTGCGGCAGATTATCCTTCGGAAACTGTTCCGGGAAACCGGCACTCATCACGAGGTTGACATTCTGATAGTTGATGGACATTGGATTCCCTCCCGATTGTCAGAGGTTATTCGTTTTCTTGTTTCATAAGATACGCTGATCCGCCAAGCGTGACATTTTCCGTCGGAATCAGCGAAAGCGGCTCGGGGATGACCGGCTCTTCGCATGCCACGGGACGTTCCTCGGTCAATGCAATCGCCAGAACCTCATCGACATGAGAACACGGATAGAACGTGACGTTTTCCTTGACGACAGGTGCAACCTCGTCGAGATCGGGAATGTTGTCGGCAGGGATACAGATGGTACGGATACCGCTCTTGTAAGCCGCCATCGTCTTCTCGCGCAGACCGCCGATCGCCATCACGCGTCCGCGCAGGGAGATTTCCCCTGTCATTGCAACGTCGCGGCGCACAGCTCTTCCCGACAGCTCGGAAACGAGTGCCGTGACCATCGTGACGCCCGCCGACGGACCGTCCTTGGGAACAGCACCTTCGGGAACATGGATGTGAATATCGCGATTTTTATAGAACTCGGGATCAATGCCGAAGCGTTCCACACGGGAGCGAACAAAGGAGATTGCCGCGCGTGCAGATTCCTTCATGACATCACCGAGCGAGCCAGTCAGTTCAATGTGACCCGATCCGGGCAGTGCGGAAACTTCAATTTTCAGCACATCGCCGCCGACTTCGGTATAAGCAAGACCGTTGACAACACCGACTTCGTTGGTATCGGAAATGCGGTCGGGCTTAACCTTGTGCTTGCCGAGATAATCGGTCAGATTGTCGCGGGTGACAGTACAGGTCTTGACACCTTCATCCATGATCTTCATCGCAGCTTTGCGGCACAGCGCGGCAATTTCACGCTCGAGATGACGCACACCTGCTTCGCGGGTATAGAAATCAATGATATCGTAAATCGCCTCATCGCTGATACGCAGGGTGCGGCGGTTCAGACCGTGCCGCTTGCACTGCTTTGCAATCAGATGATGATCGGCAATCGAGAATTTTTCCTCACGGGTATAGGAGGGAAGCTGAATGATTTCAATTCTGTCCAGCAGCGGCGCGGGAACGGTTTCCAGCGTGTTTGCCGTTGCGATGAACATACAGTCGGACAGATCGACGGGAAGCTCCAGGAAATGGTCACGGAACGAGCGGTTCTGTTCTCCGTCCAGCACTTCCAGCAGAGCCGATGCGGGGTCACCGTGCGCGTCACGCGTCAGCTTGTCAAGCTCGTCAAGCAGAATCAGCGGATTGTTGACACCGGCTTCAGACATTGCATGAACAATACGACCGGGCATTGCACCGACATAGGTCTTTCTGTGACCGCGGATATCCGCCTCGTCACGCACGCCGCCAAGCGACACACGGACGTATTTTCTGTGCAGTGCACGTGCAATCGACGATGCAATCGAGGTCTTACCGACACCGGGAGGTCCGACCAGACACAGAATCTGATTGCGGACATCGGGATTCATCTGACGGACCGCCAGATATTCGAGAATACGGCTCTTGACCTTTTCCATACCGTCGTGGTCGGCATCGAGAACCTTACGTGCCGCCTTGATATCGACGCGATCCTTGGACTTTGCAACCCACGGATATTCCAGCGCCAGATCAAGATAATTGCGCAGAACATTGCCTTCTGCCGCACCGAACGGGGTCTTGGAAAGCCGCTTGAGTTCCTTCATGAGCTTGGCACGGATTTCAGGTGCTGCACCTTCCGTCGCCGCACGGATTTTCTCGGCATATTCGTTGATCTCATCGACATCGTCATCGTCGTAAAGACCGTCCTCGTCGCCCTCTTCATAACCGTACGGTGTATCTCCGCGCAGTTCTGCCTGAATGACCTTGAGCTGTTCGCGCAGGTAATAATTGCGCTGGTTCTGTTCCATCTGCGCACGGACCTTGGCGTGGATATCCTGCTCGGTACGCAGAATTTCCTCTTCGCTTTCAAGAAGGACATTGACCAGCTCCAGACGCTTGACGGGATTTGCTTCCTCGAGGACCGCCTGCTTATCGGGGTACTTGACGAGAATATTGGATGCAATAAAGTCTGCAAGCAGTCCCGGCTCCTTGATGCCGCGCACAGTCATCAGAAGATCCTTGGATGCCTTGGGCAGATAGTTGATCATCTTTTCCACAGCCTTGACCGTGTTCATGAGAAGCGCCTCGGAATGGATACCGCCGGCGGCATCGATGTTGAGAATCCGGACAAAGCCCATAGCCGTGATATGGTCGGGGGAAATGACAAACGAGGTCACTTCCATGCGCGCCGTACCGTCAACGAGCATCCTTGCCGTGCCGTCGGGTGTTTTGATCAGCTGCTTGATGCGGGAAACCGTACCGAAGCGGAACAGATCGTTTTCGCCGGGATCATCGGGGTGCATTTCGCGCTGGGTCACAAACAGGATTTCGGAATTGTTCTGTGCCGCCTGCTCGCACGCGCGAATCCATTTTTTATCCGTCACCTCAAAGGTGATCGGGATCATCGGAAAGACAACCACACCGCGCAGAGGAACGCAGGGCATGGATTTCATTTCCAGCTTTTCTGTTGTAATTGCCATGTATACTCCTTTGTATGTAAAACCGTAATGACGGGTTTGTGTGAAACCGTTATGTTTTCCGCGGGCATAATACCCCAGAATACATACTATATATTATAGCACATATTTTATAATTTTTCTATATTCGCCGGGAAAATTCACAGATTCTTAACCGTTTTTTTGCAGTGCTCTAAAAAATAAAAAAACAACAGACGCTGATCGGACTGCGGGCTGATATCATAAGATTGATATTTCCGTGCGATACAAACTTCTGTTGGTTTCTTTCGGTGGAACCGATATTCTTTTGCGAAAGCGCTTTTTTCGCGCCCTAATATTATACACGGAAATCGCAGATTTGTAAATATCCATTTTCAACAATTTTTCGGAATTTTTTTGGGCAAATCGTACGGATTGACAAGGCGCGTTTGTCCGATCAAAACATATGCCCCGAAAAGACACAAAATACGCCATTTTTATCCGCAGATCATTGACGGAAACCGAAAGTTGTGATATACTATTGTCAATAAAAATATTTTAATTTGAAACAAGAGGTATCTTAATATGTGGGACGAAATCATCCGTTCTTTTACTGAAAATCCCCGAGACGTGCAGACCCAACCTCTGACCAAGCGAACAAGCCTGTGGTTCTATGTTTATGTAGAAAATGGAACGCTCTATGTCGATTGTGCAAAGGAGCACTCACCAAGTAGTAATCTTTCCAATCGGCGAAAAATTTCTAACAATGCGAAAAAATGTGACATCATGTTCGATATCTACCGCCGGCGTAAATGCGGTGAGCCGGTGTCCCAGGAAGCATCCCATGCAACAGTGGACAAGGTCTACTGGTATGGTGTCTTTGCGGATATGGGGTACTAGGAGGTGTACACGAATGCACATCCCATCGAAAACCCTGACCGAGCAGGAAATTGTCCCGTTTGCCGCAGCCCTTGCCGCCGAAGCATCGGCTGATGTTTCCTATGACCGGGATGCATGGCTCTACATCCCGCACAGATACGAAGAATACCGTTACATCCTCGGTACACGAGGAAAAAATCCCCTGATCTGCATCGGCATCAATCCGTCGACGGCAGCTCCCGGTGATCTTGACAATACGCTGAAAAGCGTAGAACGAATTGCTCACGGCAACGGATATGACAGCTTTATCATGTTCAACGTCTACGCCCAGCGTGCAACCGATCCCGACGCGATGGACAGAATCCGCAATGAACCGCTCCACCGCGAGAATATGGAAGCCTTTGCTCATGTCCTCTCCCTGTATGACGGCAGTCACACACCGGCTGTCTGGGCAGCATGGGGAACGATCATCGAAAAGCGCGATTACCTGATCCCGACGGTCCGCGATATGATTGCCGTCGGAGAACGCTTCGGGGCTGTCTGGTATTCCGTCGGAGCACGATCCAAGAAGGGACATCCGCATCATCCGCTGTATCTGTGCAAAGACGCGGTTACCGAGCCGTTTGACATTGCCGCATATCTTGATACCCTACAGAATCTGCACAAATAACTGTTACAGAAAGGATTATTGCTATGAAACGTACGTTATCCGCCGCACTTGCCGCACAGACTGTCCTGCTGGCACTTCTCGCCGCATCCTGCGGTGATGCCGGCACATCCGCAACGACCGAAGCACCCCAGGACGATCCTGACGATACCATTGTCACCGAAGCCGTTACCGAGGACATCCTCGCTTATCTGCCCGAAACCGATATGGGAGGATGGCAGTTTGACATTCTCGGTCATGAAGACCACCTCTCCGGCAACTACACCTTCCACGCAACAGAACAGAACGGCGAAATCATCAACGATGAAATTTTCGAGCGTACCCGCCGTATCGAAGAACGCTACAACATGGTCTACAATGTTTACGCGGCAGGTGACCAGTGGAACACCGTCAACGACACCCTCCGCAATACGATTGCCGCAGGCGAAGATGCCTTTGACATGGTCATTTTCTATACCTATGCTCTGCAGTCTGCCATCGTCACCGGCGGTTACTTCTACAACATGCTCGAGGTTCCGCATCTGAACTTTGAAAATCCGTGGTGGCACACCGAAATCAACGATGCGTATACGCATTACAACTATCTGCCCTGCGTCCTCTCCGATTTTTCCGTCAACTCCTATCAGTATGCAAACCTGCTCGTCTTCAACAAGACCGTTGCGGCAAACAATGATATTACCAATCTCTACGACCTCGTCCGTGACCACAAGTGGACGATGGATTCGTTCCTTGAAACCATCAAGTCTGTAACTTCCGACTCCAACGGTGACGGCAAAATGGATGTCAACGACACCTGGGGTTATGCGACCAACTTCGGTTATCACGCGCTGACGTGGGCTTATGCCATCGGTGAAATGGGCGTTACGCTGACCGACGAAGGCGTTGAACTCGGTTACCGCTCCGAAAAGTTTGCAACCCTGTCCGAGTGGCTCTATGACCTGCTCTTTACCTCCAAGCTCGCATTTGAGATCGGCTGGGATATGCCCTGTGACATCAGCTGGGACGAAAACCGCGTGCTGATTCAGGCAATCTGGCTCAATGACCTTGAAAAGTTCCGCGAATACGAATCCGCATACGGTCTGCTTCCGTATCCGATGTACGACGAATCGCAGGAGAAGTATTACACCTACGACGACTGCCGTCACGGAACCTTCGGTATTCCGCTGACCTCGCCTGCCGAAAACATCGAAAAGACAGGTCTGCTTCTGGAAGCCCTCTCCGCCGACTCCTATCACAACCTGATCCCCAAGTACCTCGATTCCGTTGTCACCTTCAAGCTGTCCCGTGATGAAGACTCTCTGGAAATGCTTGATTACATCATGGACGGACGCGTATACGATATCGGTTACGCGATGCCAGATGCCAAGCGTTATTCCTGGATCATCTCCGAGCAGCTGAAGAACTCCAAGGGTGCGCTTACTTCTACCGTCGAAAAGTTCACCAAGGTTGCAACCTCTCATTATGAAAAGCTCCTTGAGTCTTACAAGACCATGGGCGAAATGGAATGGTAATTTCTCAAACGATCATTTCAGTGGACAAAAACACATTTTTTGTGTTTTTGTCCACTTTTTTGAATTTATCTGATACGATTTGCGGATATCGGAACGCATATAAAGTGAAACCGGTTATCACAGAGAAAAGGAGGCGGTAAACACATGGATATCGACAGTGTTTTCTGTCAGCTGTATGAACAAACCTATGGGCTCGCAGCATCGCTGATTTCTGTTCGATGCAGGCAAACCGCTGATATCGGAGATATCCTGCAGGAGGTTTATCTGGAATTGTACCGATTGCTGCAGCGCCGCGGTACAAATTACATCAAAGAACCCAAGGCGATGATTCGTCGGCTTGTCAAACAGCAGTTATTCCGATATTATCGCGGGTTATCCCGCAGACAGGAAGTGTACGCCGAACACGAAGATGACTGCGACATTGACCTCGCAGACATTACATCCTTATCAGTCGAAGAAATCGCGGAAGATCAGGTGATTCTTGACTGGATCGACAACTATCTTTCCCAAAAAGGAGAGCTGTACCGCAAAATATTCCACATGTATTACCGTTTCGGTCTATCGGTGCCGGACATTGCAAACATGCTCGGTCGTACCGAAGGAGACATCAAAAACAAACTCTATCGGACACTCAAAGAAATCCGAAATCATTGGAGAGGAGATTCACAATGAAATTATCAGATATGATTCTGCATGCAACCGCACAGGATACGGCATCGGGAGACATTGATCACATTTTATCTCTTGCGCACGCACAAGCCAAAGAGTCCAATCACAAACGGGGACATCTGCGGATCGCTGCCGTCATTGCCGCCGCGCTCTGTCTGCTGACCGTGACACTGTATGCGACAGGGGCGCTGTCCGGCTTTGCGGCGGGCTTTACAGCACCGATTTCCTCCGGCGGTGTACAGGTACTGGCGCAGGCGTCCGACAATCCGGATGTGACATGGGCAATCACCGAAAGCTGGTACGACAGCTATAATCTGCATATCGGCGGTACTGTGACAACACCGGACATTCTGGATCCGGAAAAGAGCTACAAAGCAACAGCGCTGTTTCATGGGGCAAATGACGGAGAAACTTACTATCTTGACGGTACTCTGTATCCCAACGGCACGGATACCGTACCCTTTGTTTTGAGTGCGCCTACCGTCACCGACAACGAAGGCGGCAAGTTCCGTCCCGGCTGGGAAAAAGAAAAAATCAAGGTGAAGCTGACCATTGAGCAAATCTATCTGGAACCGAAAACAATCACCGGACAGTGGAACATCACCGATTATCTTGTATATCCGGGCAATTGGAACTATACCCTTTCACTGACACAGCAGGAACACCGAGATACTCTTACCCTGACAGGACCGTTCTCCGGCACAACGGCGGAAGCTGTCACTGCAAATCAGATCAAGCTCAGCCCGTTTACACTGGAAATTGACGGTGAACATCTGATGCGTTCCAATCACACCCGTTACAACATCTGGCTGAAAATGAAAGACGGCACGTATGCACTCAAAGGACGCGGTATGTTCCGTGATGCGAGCGGCAACTACATTGCATTTGATGATTCCGCCGACGACAGAATTGCCGTATCCTTTGTTCAGCCGATTGATGTGTCACATGTGGAAGCAATTGTCCTTGCAGACGCACACGGGTTTGGCGGCGCAGAACTTGCCGATGCCGCAGAATTCGGATTCATAAGTTATCCTGTTGCAAATCCCGCTGCGCTGAATGTCATCACGGATACCGAGGGCGAGGTTTGGGAAATGTGGAAGGTTCTTTTGGAAATTCCGCTCAAATAACATACCGACAATGCAAAAAACGCCGTAATCACGGCGTTTTTTGTGTTTCTTCTTAAAGTGACAGAATTTCTCTCAGCCGTCCGCCGAGCACCTTCGCAATGCTTGCAAAGCCGCCGTCGGTCGGATGGCAGTTGTCAACCAGCGCAACCTCCCGGATATCTTCCGAAAGCAGATCGGAACCCTTGATGCAAAAAACATGGCTGTCCCCTGCGGCAAGCGCATTTTCATAGGTCTGCATCATGACATGGACACGTTCGCGCTCCTCCGGGGAAAGATGGAATTTCGGACGCGACATCATGATGATCGGAAGCTCCGGCTGTGCCGCACGAACGATTTTGAACATTCTTTCATGCGTTTCGCGGTAATAGTCAAGCGTCGGTGCGTTGTGATCGTAGTCGTAGACAAACGCACGCATCGGAAGACCGGCGATATACCGCGCGATCTCCTCCTCGCCCTTGGCGCATCCGGCAAAACCGAGATTGATAAAATCCCAGTCATATTTGCGCGCGATGATGCTTTCATAATTGCATCCGGGACGGGTTGCACAGCCGCCATGCGTAATGGATGAGCCATAATACACAATCGGCGTCATCTCGGCATAATCGGGAGCCGCTTTCAAGACACTTCCCGCCTTGATTCCGATATACATCTTTCCAACGGTACTGTACAGCGGCATATTGACGGTGTACACCCGTTCCTCGGGATCGAAGATATCAACGACACCTTCATAGGAATTCGTGATATCCAGCGGCGGAGAGTATGTTCCGAAATACCGCGTTCCGCCGTACAGATCACAACCGACCGTACCGGACAGCGGGAAAAACGGGAATTTGCTGAAAACACCCACACGGATGCTGACCGCAATATACGGGCTGTCCGTGATAAAGCGCACACGGCCGCCGGTGGTATACGCACAGAGATTGCCGACACCGTCGCTGACGGTTTTCGCAATGTCCGACGGCATACGCACATAGCGATCCCCTTCGCGGTATACACCGTGAATACGGAACGGCGCGTCGTCAATGTCATAAAAGACAAGACTGTCCCGCTCAATTTTCGTTTGTACTTCTGCAGTTCTGTCGATTGGCATCGTCATTCCCCTCTCCGTCATACTTCTGTCCGTGCAATCAGCTCGTCCTGCATCGTGCGCGTTTGTGTGGCAAACATCGCAGAATATCCGCAGATACGTACAACAAGGTCGGGATGGGTACCGGGATTGTCGCGTTCCTCGATCATCGTTTTCTTATCGGCGACGTTCGGCTGAAGTACGGGAATCTTCAGCTCCAGACAAGCGGCGATAAATGCGGCAAGCGCATCGACGGACTGTGTGCTGTCGGTCACGGAAACCGGCAGTGCAATATCAAACATACCAACATCGTGGAAATCGGCTTTGGTCAGCACCGACATCGCGCGTGCGGACTCCGTCAGTGACGGCGGGGATGCCATATTCATCTGGCGCGAGAAAATCTCACCCGCATGACGACCGTCAGGCGTTGCACCCGTGCTGCGGCCAAAATGTGAATACTGATAATAGGTGAAGAGAGAGGTTCCCCACGGAATTCCGCAGCCGTTGACAATGCCGTCTGTAACATGCGCAAGAGCATCGGCAAGCGACGCCGCAAACGCATTTGCTGTATCCGAATGACCGAAGCGGTTTTCGGATGACTTCAGACGCAGACGGTACGGTTCACAATTGGAAAAATCGGTTTTGACCGCATTGAGCAGGGTTTCGGCGGAGCCGTCTTCGTATGCCGCATGGAGCGCGAGCAAGCTGTCGCAAAGCGTACCGAATCCGACAAAGGACAAGGTTTTATGATTGTACCGCGCACCGCCCGCCGAAATATCGACACCTCTGCCAATACAGTCGGAGGTGAACATCGACAGCATCGGAGCGGGATTTGCCATCGGATGCTGCTGTTCCAGCGGTGCATACGTTTCGGCAATGACACGAATATAAGAACGCAGATTGGCAAGGAACGATGCATACAGCGCATCAAAATCGGAAATATCCGACTTGCCATACCGATAAATAGCATCATCGGCAGAGCCTGCACCGTCAAGCGTATCCAGCAGAACCTTTGGCAGATTCATATAGACAAACGCGCGGGAATGTACCATATTGCGGCAGATGACTTCCTGACAGCCGTTGCCGACATAGGTTCTTGCGTCCTCGGGCGACAGTCCCATCCGCTCAAACATCGGAATGATGTAATCGTCGTTTTCAACAACAAGATTGTTGTTGCCGGTTTTCATCAGCGCAGCAAGGCGTTTGATATACGCGCGCGGGCTATTTACGGATGCACGGGCGTTGAGCTTCGGATTGATCAGACGGTTTTCGGTATACGCGTCGATCACCATATCGGTAACAGCGTTATAGACAGGATTGCCGTCGAGGTCACAGCCGCCGATCATTGCGGAAACGCCGTTGTCATAGGTTTTGCGTTCTTCATTGAAGTGGCAGTGCAGATCGGTCTTGTGTAAAAAGCACTGCAGAAGGAAGTATGCCTCCTCCTGCGTCAGCGTGCCGTTTTCGATGTCGCACTTATAAAACGGATACAAAAGACGGTCTACCTGTCCGTAGGCATTCATTTCATAACCGTCCAGACCCGAAATCCACCAGGTTGTACAGAGAATGGCGTTCATCGCGTCGAAAAACGTCTGCGGCGGCTCCCACGGTGTGTTGACAGAATTTATGATACGTTCGAGATTGTAGCGAACATCTTCATCCTCTGCTGTCGGCAGCAGTTCTTTGGCACGCTCGCGCAGACGCTGACCCATCAGCTCTACCGCACGGCAGATGCGCATGACATACGCGCGATACTGCTTCTTTTCGGGATCGGTTTCCGTTTCGTTCAGAAGTGCACATTTCTCGTAAATGCCGCGGAAGCCGATTGACAGCAGCGTATCATGGTCTGTCGTATTGTGCAGAAAATCGGTGTAATTGCCGATGGAGCCGAGTTTTCGCTCCGAAACCTCCGACCGCAAAGCGGCAAGGCCCGACTGGTCAAGCCCGTTATACGCGGCACAGTGATTGCCGATACCGTAATAACAGCAATCGCGTCTTTCACCGAAATCAAGCTCAAACGCAAACGGATAATGTGCAAACAGATGCACGTCACAAACACGCGCCGCCGTTTCGATGACCGCCAGCTTGCGTTCCCAGACACTGCCTGCCGCCGCGATGATCTCGTCAATTTCGTGAAGATCGGTCGGGTAATGACATAAAATCTCATCAAAGTCCTGCTGGATCACGGGCTTCATCTGCTGAAACTGAAAATTCATGGGATGCTCCTTTCCCTGAACAAGTCGGATCAATAAATACCGACAAAGGAAATGATCGGACAGACACGGGAATCGAGGATACGAATACGGATTTCATCGGTTTCCACCGCGTCAAACTTTGCAATCTTCTTGTAGCCGACGGTCGTTCCTGCGTTGACCTCGACCCATTCGCCGTTGACCTTGGCATCAATGGCATACTTTTCGATACGCTGGCTGTAAGGAATGCATTCCTTGATGACAACGTGCGTAACAGTCTTTTCTTCAGGCAGCCTGATGTTCAGCGTGACCGCATTTTCGCCGTCGAAAGGCTTGTAGTAGCAGTCATAGCAGTCACACTTGACGTTTTCGGGCAGATCATAGCCGTTGTCGGAGTCAGCAGTGATGACAGCATCCTCGGCATAGTTGACGGCAAATGTCTTTCTGATATACTCGCCCATGCCACGCAGACGTTCAACGTCAACTTCGTGGAACAGTCCGCGTCTGTCCGGCGGAATGTTGAGAAGCAGCGTGGAGTTGCCGCCGACGGTGCGGTACCAGATGTCAAGCAGGGTTTCGACAGAACGAACCTTGTCATCTTCATAGTCATGATAGAACCAGCCGGGACGGATGGAGGTATCGGTTTCCGACGGACGCCAGTTCAGACCGTTTGCATGCTGCATCAGAGAACGGCTACCGAGGTCGCGATCCATTTCGTTGAGCTTCTTTTCACGGAAGGACGCATCATCGGAGGTCTGGCTGTTTGCCGCAACTTCATCCTGCAGATTCAGCGATGTCGGAAGTACCGACCATTCGGATTCACGGGTGTCACCGGCTTCATTGCCGCACCAGCGGATATCGGGACCGGAGATGGCAATCGCCGCATCGGGCTGCAGCTTTCTGATCAGCGCATAATAGCGATCCCAGTCATAGACCTGCTTTTTGCCGTTGGGACCTTCACCGCATGCACCGTCAAACCAGACGGTGAACAGCGGTCCGTACTGCGTGAGCAGTTCCGTCAGCTGATTGCAGAAATAGTCGTCATACGGTTCGCCCTGACCGTAGACCTGACTGTTTCTGTCCCACGGAGACAGATAAACGCCGAACTTGATACCGCCGCGTGCACAGGCATCGGCAACCTCACGGACAACGTCGCCCTGACCGTTCTTATAAGGGCTGTTCTTCACGGAATGCTCGGTATAGGCAGAGGGCCACAGGCAGAAGCCGTCGTGGTGCTTACAGGTCAGAATCAGACCCTTGATGCCGGCGGACTTGAGTGCATCGACCCACTGGTCGGCATCCAGCTCTGTCGGATTGAAGATCGATTCGGGTTCCGTACCGTCGCCCCATTCCTTGTCGGTAAAGGTATTGACGGTAAAGTGCGCAAATGCGTAGAATTCCATTTCCTCAACCGCCAGCTGACGTGCGGACGGATGGCACTTGACGAGTTTTTTATCAAGTTCAAAATATTCGTACATGGTATTGTTCCTCCCATATATTATTGATTGGTTTCATTATAACATATCCCCCTGCGGCTGTCAACTGTTTTTTCAGCATCACAGAATCCGATTTTTCGCATAACCTATATTGAGGATTACCGATTCGATACTGCTTTGAGGAGAATACCGTTATGACAAAACCGCTCATTTTCCGCGGATGCGCAACTGCGCTCATCACACCGTTTCAAAAAGACCACCCCGACCGAATTGACAGCGCCGCCTTACACGCCCTCATTCACCAACAAGTCACAGCAGACATCGATGCACTCATCGTCGCAGGAACCACGGGAGAAGCCTCTGCACTGTCGCCGGAGGAACACCGCTGTCTGATCACACAAGCAAAAAAACACGCCGGCAGCACTCCCATCATCGCAGGATGCGGCGCACCGACAACCGCCGGTGTCATCGCACTTGCGCGTGATGCCGCAGACGCAGGCACCGATGCGATTCTGGTCGTCACGCCATACTACAACAAATGCTCGCAGGAGGGACTGTACCGCCATTACATGACAATCGCGGATGCATCCGCTGTTCCCGTTATCCTCTATGAAGTTCCCTCCCGCACCGGCATGAAGGTACAGCCGCAAACCTACATCCGCCTGTCCAAACACGAAAACATTGCCGCCTTAAAAGACGCAACGGGTGATCTGGAACGCGCCGTACTTCTGCGGCAGGAGGTCGGCAATGCACTTCCCCTCTACGCAGGCTCGGACGGCGTAA
>JAFYTT010000006.1 GCA_017558715.1 Clostridia bacterium
AGGAATGTTTCTGATTTTTTCATACACCTTCTCGTGGATGTCCGAATAAACGATGTCTTTTCCGTAAAATAGATAGTCAATGCTGACATCAAAATAGTCGGCGATCAGAGGGAGCGTCTGTGTATCGGGTTGGGAGGTATTTGTCTCCCATTTGGAAACCGCCTGCGGGGAAATATTCAATGCATGTGCAAGTTCCTCCTGTGTCACTCCCTTTTTCTTTCGAAGATCGGCGATATTATTAGCGAGATTGATTTCTTTCATGGTTGAAGATTCCTTTCCGAGATTCACCGTGAGCTCTGCGGTTCTGATATGATTATACCATAGAAGCAAAGAAAAGTAAACAACCTGTTCAGCGTGGAGAACAACCGTCAGTTGTTCGCAGACAGAATAAAGTAAACGACGGTTGAAAAGGATAAAAAGACGCACCTACATTACAGCAGGTGCGTCGGAAGTAACTGAAAATCAGTTCTTAATCTCGACGGTGATACCCTTTTCGTCGGAGATGTAAGCGTTTTCAAGCAGTCTTGCCAGATCGATGGCATCATCAATACCGAAGTAGATTTCAGCCTTACCATCAACTGCGTCAATGAAGTTCTTGAGCTGGTTGTCGCGGCGCTTGGGCAGCTTGTTTTCGGGAACTTCAACGAGTTCGTCGGTGTACTTTCTGGTTTCGGGCGTGGTGATCAGAACCTTGTGATCGGTGCACTGCAGGTAGCCTTCGGTGCCGTGCAGTTCAAATGCCCACGGAGAGAACGGGGTAACAAAGGATGTTTCAACAATCGCGATTGCCTTGTTTTCGAATTCGATCGTGTTGACCGCGTTGTCATCAACGGGACGGCCGGTCAGGGAGTTGTACATAGAGCTGATGCGGACAGGCTTGCCGAACAGATAAGCAGAGATGTACATCGGATGGCAGCCGAGGTCCATCATAGCGCCGCCGCAGGCATCCTTCTTTTCGTACCAGTATTCGGGCAGCCAGTTGTAGCATGCGCCGCCGTGTGCATTGCGGAAGCGACCGATGGAGACTTCACCCAGAACACCGGATTCGAGAACCTGCTTTGCGTAGAGAACTGCCGGCCAGGTGCGGTGCGGGTAGGAGATCTCAAACAGAACGCCTGCTTCTTCGATTGCTGCCTTGATTTCTTCACATTCAGCGACAGTCGGTGCGAGCGTTTTTTCGGTGAAGATGTTCTTCTTTGCCTTTGCAGCCTTCATGATGACTTCATGGTGCTGAGAAGTGGGGTTGCCGATAATAACAGAGTCAATGTCTTCGCGAGCCAGCAGGCAGTCCAGACATTCGATGGCTTCACAGCCAAGCTCTGCTGCCCATGCCTTTGCGACTTCGTAGTCGGGATCCCAGACAGCCTTGAGAGAAGCACCGAATTTGACCGCTTCGCGTGCGTAACCGGGTGCGTGAACGTGCCATTTGCCGAGCATTGCAACATTTGCCATAATTAAGTTCCTCCTGAAAATAAACGGAATTTGCTGTTGTAAATGACAACAGGATTTACCTACATTATAACATATCTTTGCTCGCTTGTAAACAGATTTGAAAAAATTTATGAAAGGAAACAAGATACTTCACAAACGGCAAAAAAAGATCGAATTTTTTTGATAAAACACTTGATTTTTATAAGAAGATGTGATATAATATATATGTTCCAAAGAAAAGGCCCGTTGGTCAAGAGGTTAAGACTTCGCCCTCTCACGGCGACATCGGGAGTTCGATTCTCCCACGGGTCACCATAAAAAAAGAAAGAGCGTTTGCTCTTTCTTTTTTTATAGCGATTCTACGCAGAAGCAAACCAAGCAAATGACGCGAAGTGATGTGCTTTCAATAAGTTAAGGAGAAAGGAAACCCATGGAACTGATAATGACAATTATCTGCTATCTGATTGTGATCGGATGCGTATTGTTCCTGCCGTTTTTGCTGTTTGCGGCACTTCGGTATGGCGCGGATCAATCACGAAAGTGCGCCCTCGGCAGCGCCTGTATTCTCCTTGCAGTCATTCTTTTGTGTGGATGTGTCCTGTATATCAGACCGATTGCATACTGTCCCGCGCAGTATCGGGAAGTCGTCAGCGAACACTGGCAAATGCATCTGACGGAGGGTCAATTGCCGGCGGAATCCGGATTCTGGTCAGCCAAAGCACCGTTTCTTGCCATTATCAATGAGGTAACCTATGCGGATGAGTACACACTGCATGTGCGAACATGGTGGTTTCCGTTCGGGCGTTCAGAGATTGGCGTAAATTCCGATGGTCTGTATCCGATCACTTCTGCATTACACTAACATTACTGTTTCCGAGAGGAAGATGAAAATGACATTATCAAAAAACGCAAAAAACGCGATTATGATCGGCGCTCTCTGCTCGATCTCATACTTTGCGGTGTACATCGCCCGCAATATTTTAAGTGCCGTTACGCCGCAGATGGTGGAGCTCGGTTATACCGAAGAATACATCGGCAGGATTTCCTCCTTATATTTTGTTTTCTATGCGGTCGGACAGCTGATCAATGGTTCTATCGGTGATAAGATCAAAGCGAAATGGATGATCTCCATGGGGCTGTTCGGCGCTGCTGTGACGAATTTCGTCTTCTCCCGTGTTACGGTCTATCCGACCACTGCGATGATCGTGTACGGTCTGACAGGCTTCTTTCTGTCGATGATTTACGGACCGATGACCAAGGTTGTATCGGAAAACACGGAACCGCATCACGCAACGCGGTGCAGTCTCGGCTACACATTCGCATCGTTTTTCGGTTCACCGACGGCAGGTCTGCTCGCATCCTTCCTTGCTTGGGAAGCGGTCTTTGCGGTCAGCAGCGGGGTTCTGGTTCTGATGTCGGTCGCGGGATTTTGCTTCTTCACCGCGTTTGAACGTAAAAAGATTGTTCAGTACGGGCAGTACAAACCCAAGGAAAAGGGCAGCGGCAACATCCGTGTCCTGATCGAGCATGAGATCATCCGATTCTCTGTGATTTCCATCATCACAGGCGTCGTGCGTACATCGGTCGTCTTTTGGCTGCCGACCTACATCGCGCAGTATCTCGGTTTTTCCGCACAGACCTCTGCGGGTATTTTTACAGCGGCAACACTGGTTATTTCGATGACGGCGTTTTTAGCGGTCTTTGTCTATGAGCGGCTGAACCGCAACATGCACAAGACGATTCTGATCATGTTTTCCTCCGCCGCGATTTTCTTTGCGTTGACGTATTTTGTCCCGCATCCTGTCTTCAATATCATCTTCATGATTGCGGCAATCATGTCCTCCAATGCGTCAGCATCGATGCTCTGGAGCCGTTACTGCCCGAGTCTGCGTGATACCGGTATGGTGTCCTCGGCAACGGGATTCCTCGACTTTTTAAGCTATATGGCGGCAGCAGCGGCAAATCTGATTTTTGCCAACGCGGCATCGGTGATCGGCTGGGGCAATCTGATTCTTGTCTGGCTGGGGCTGATGGTCATCGGTGTGCTGCTGATGATTCCGTATCGTAAATTATTCAAATAAACCGCATAAACAAGAAGACTGCCTGACATATGCATTGCTGTCAGGCAGTTCTTTTTTGATCAATATTTACTTTCGCGGATTTTTTTGCGGATGGTTTCGATGCCGAGGTAGAGAATCAGCACACCGGCAATCGACCATGCGGTGACGGGAATCCAGGTGCTCTGCGTGCTCTCAATTTTGAGCTGCGCCCAGAGGTCGTTCTGTACCGACAGCATTGTATCGTTGAGTGTGTGATAATACGACGCGGGAACCTTGTCCTCTTCAGCAGGATACATCATTGCAATCGCATCGGGATGAACCTCGGAAAGCACTTCGATGTATTCCTCGTTTTCACGAACCAGCAGATTGGGGGAACCGTAATACGTGTATTCGGCATTGGCAACCGCCGCGTCCTCGGAGCATAGGAAGTCGATGTACAACTCGGCAATTTCAGGATTGCGTGCGCAGGTCGGAATACACATGGCATCGACGTATTCGTTGGTGCCTTCGACCGGGTAGTAGAAGCCGAGCATGTCGTTGGATTCGTACATCGTCAGGAAGTCACCGGCATAGTATGCGGCA
>JAFYTT010000007.1 GCA_017558715.1 Clostridia bacterium
CGTCTTCGCGTATAAGATCGGTGCCGTTGACGTCCCCCGTGACAATCGCCGTATGCACAAAAAGCCGATGCCTCTGCTCGGCGGACTGTCGATCTTCCTCGGCTTTACCATTTCGGGTCTGCTGTTCTGTGATATCACACCTGCCATCACCGCAGCGTGGCTCGGCGGTCTTCTGATCATCATGATCGGTATTCTGGATGACAAGTATTCGCTGAACGCATGGGTCAAGCTGCTCGGTCAGATCGCCGCTGCGGTGATCGCCGTGTGTCTTGGCGGCATTCAGATCGATCACATCAACCTGTTCGGTCATTATATCCATTTCGGCTTCTTTGCGATCCCGATCACGATCTTCTGGATCGTCGGTATGACCAACGCCATCAACCTCATTGACGGTCTGGACGGTCTGGCATGCGGTGTTTCCGCCATTGCCTCCATGTCCCTTCTGATCGCGACGCTGATGCACGCCGAGCTGGAAATTGCCATGCTGACCGCGATCCTGACGGGTGCCTGCATCGGTTTCCTTCCGTTCAATAAGAATCCCGCAAAGATCTTCATGGGTGATACCGGCGCACTGTTCTTAGGCTACATGCTGTCGGTGCTGTCCACCGTCGGCGTATTCAAGACAACGGCCGTCGTCTCCTTCCTGATCCCCGTCATCATCTTCGGTTATCCGCTGTTTGATACCATCTTTGCATTTGCACGCCGTATTCTGCAGGGGCGTTCCCCATTCTCTGCTGACCGCGGTCATCTGCATCACCGTATCATCGATATGGGCTTCAACGTCAGACAGTCTGTCTCCATTCTGTACTGCATTTGCTCCATCCTCGGTATTCTTGCAATCATGCTGACGGAAAAACGCGCTGTCGCGTCGCTGGTCATTCTGGTTGTCGCGCTGATCATCGGTCTGTTCAACTACGCCCTGATCAAGAACAAAAACACCCGCACGCTGACAGGCTTGCAGGAAACCGCGGAGTTTGACCGTGTAAAGCTTCCGGATACTCCCAAGGAAGACAAAAAACAGGAAGAACCCGCACAAACCGCAGAATCCACCGATACCAAACCCGAATAAACGACAACAGGCGCAGAAATCCGACAACCGTCCGATATCTGCGCTGTTTCATCATCTGATATTCCACCAAAAAAAGCAAAGAAAGGAGACCGGCAGTGAAAAACAATGCAAAGCGATTTCGCGTTCCCTCCCCGCTGCAGGACAATATCCTGTCGCTGATTGCCATCGTTTCGCTGATCGTCCTGACGCTGACGGCGGTCGGTGCGGTGCTGTGGCTGCTTACCGGTACAGGAATTCTCTCCTATGACCCGACTCTGTTCGACGGACAACCCGAGCAGACCACGCCGCTCCGCGAAAACAACGGCATCTTTGAAGTCCTTCGCCCGACCGCAGAATCTTCGGAGATCGGAGCGGCTCCATCGGAAATCGTGCGTTTTTCCGGCTCCTTTACCACGCTGCGCACCCTGCTCTCCGATCTGCAGATTCCAAAGAGTTATCAAGCGCAGTTTGAAACGACACTCCATTCCGGCGAAACGGAAGTGAAAAACACCGTTCATATCTATCGCAGCGGTGATGCCTACCGTATCCACCGTTTTGCACCCGGCTCGACACTTGCCGGAGATCCTGCAGAGATCTATATCTGTGATGGAACCTCCGTTGTGTATCAGGATACCCGTACCGACACCGCCGCGCGCTTCCCGATCAGCGATTCGTTTTCAGCGGAAGCTCTTGCCGGGATTCCGTCCATTGCTTCCTTCAATGAAATCCCCGATGAGCAGATTCTGTATGCATCTTATACCGAATATGAAAACGAAATTGTCTATTATGTTCTGTATGTCACCCCGACTGCCGCGAAAAACCGCATCGTTCACGAAATCTGGATCTCCGCCGAATCGGAGTTTGTCATGCGGTGCAATACGTATCTGTGCGGAGAACAGGACGACCCGATGACGGTCATAGATCGACAGGATGCAAAGCTCTTTTCCTCCTCCATCAATTACACAGCCGCATTGTCGGACAAGGACAGACACAGACTCTTCGTGCTTCCCGAACTCCCGTCATAACCGCGTCACGACAACAACAGATATCCGATCAGAAGCAGCGCCAGATCATCGCCGTCCCACGTACTGCGATCGAAGATACCGCCGCGATCAAGATGCCCCCACAGCAAAAGCAGCCCGATGCCCAGCAGAAGCAGTGTCTCCTCCTCCGAGCTGTTTTCTCCAAGCAGCAAATCATAAAGACCACCGATCAGAGAAGTGCTGTGACCGCCCGCCGCCTTGCTGTCAACTTTACCGTCTACGACTGCCTCCGATACCACCGGAACAAGATCGGTATCCGCTGTATTCTCATCCTGCGGATTCTCTGCCGGTTCTGTATCTGTCGGTGCTGCTGCGTCTGATGCTTCATGCAGCTCCGACGGGGATGAACGGTGACCGCGCAGAAATTCGCCCCGATAGTCCTTCGGAATCAGAATCGGCATCCCATCGGAATCCGCCGTACCTCCGCTTTTCACCGCATCCGCGGATAACAGCACGGGACTTTTCATCATCGGTGTCGGTCGTACGTTTCCCTGATTTCGCGTATACATGATATCCCTCCCGCTTTATTTTCCGCGCAGAACCGTGTCCGCAAGCTCCGCCAACTGCAGAAGCCGCATCATCTGATCGATCCGCGCCTGCTTTTCCTGCCCAAGATACGGCTTCAGCGCACGCAGAAGCGCAGAATCGCGACCGTTAACCGCACGTATCCCGTTCTTCAATGATTTCTGTGTCTCCGCAGGCAGCGTGTCTGACGGTCGGTTGTCCTCTGACATCGACGGAGCTTTCGTATCATCGGACGCTGTCTCACCGCCGCCCGCTTTGGGATTTCCCATCAAGCCCGACAAAACTCCCGATGATGCCAGAGCAGATGCCATACCCGCAAGCCGACTCAGACTTTCCGGGTCCGACAGCATCGCGTTCAGCTTTTCTCCGAGATCGTCATTCTGCATATTTTGCTGTTCCTGTGCCATAAAATCCCTCCCGTTTACGGTTCTTTTTTCTGCAAACGCTGTATCTGTTCCGTCAATGCCGCCATCTGTTCCGGCGAAATCTGCGCAAGCATCTTCTCAAGATCCTCCGCGCGAATCGATGACAGCTTCCGACGGATCGCATCGGGGTCACGCGTCAGTGCATCGGTACGCCGTGCACCCAGCCCGCTTGCTTCTGCGACCGTTCGGAGCGCCGCCTGCAGCTGAGCATCGTTCAGCCGCATCACCTGCGACAGCTTTTCATTTGCCGAGGATGCATCCTCAAATAAACCCCTTTGTTGTTTCATTGTCAAACACTCCCTTTCGTGACCATTGTATGCAAGCCCACCGCGCAATGTTCCGATTTTCCGCTGTCTTTTACACAGAAAGAAAAGGCTATTTATATGAAACTTCTTGTTTTCTCCGATTCTCACTGAAGAATCGAACCCCTGCAGTCCATCATCCGCGCACACGCCGATACTGTCGATGCCGTCCTGCATCTCGGTGACGGTGCCGCCGAAGTTCTGACGCTTCGTTCCCGCTTTCCATCGATCCCCTTTCATGCAGTAACAGGCAACTGCGACAGCTACACATACTCCGAATTCGGCATCACCGATGACAAATGCATCACACTCGGCGGATATACGCTGTATTTCTGCCATGGAGACCGCTTCGGTGTCGGCGGCGGTGTCGAAGCACTTGCCGCTTATGCCGCATACAAACACGCCGATATTGCACTGTACGGTCATACGCATATCGCACACGAGGAATACCGTCCTGCAGAAAACGGCAAATCTCCGCTGTGGATTCTCTCGCCCGGTTCCGTGTCCCTGCCGCGTGACAGCAGTCTGCCGTCATTCGGGATTCTCGATCTCACCGAGCAAGGCGTTCTGTTTTCCGTCGGACGCTGGACACAAACCAACTGATATTTCAACACGGAGACGATCATGCTTCACTATACACCGAAACAAAATCCGCAGTCTGCCATGCTGTTTTCCGTATCCTGCGGTGCGGCGGCACTGCTCTTATATGCGCTGTCCTCTTACATTGCACACCGCTTTTTCCTGCTGCCGATCCTGTCGATGACCATACTTGCGCTCGGCATCTGGTTTCTTTACCGATTCGCGCTGGTGTCCTATCGGTATCAGATCTGTGACGGGGTGCTGTGCGTCATCCGCTGTCTGTTCAAAACAGAGCGCACCGTGTACACCCTGTCCCTGCGCACAGGCATTGCGATCATTCAGGCAGACGACACACCTGCAAAGAAACAGTACGGAAAGCCCTGCCGCTCGCACAATTTTCTGTCATCATGGCCCCAAGAACATGCTGTGATCCTATATTATCGGGATGGCGGACGGCTGTGCTCGGTGATCCTTGATGACAATCCCGCGTTTTTTTCAGCCGCATCCAAATTCTTTACCAATTCCGAACAGGACTTCATCTGATACAGATGGAGTTCTCTTTTTTGTGGAAAACAGGAGTGCCCTTTTTATCCGTATGCATAAAACAGAGCAAATTTCGGTATCATGAATACAGAACACACCATCGGAGGAGATGATACTTTTGTCCTGTTATACACTTGCCGCCAAACGCGCACTCGCAATCGCTGTCCGTTATGCAGAAAACAACAACGACGGGTATATCGGTACCACGCATCTGCTGCTCGGTCTGCTTGGTGCAAAAAGTGAGGATGGCACGCCATGTATTGCGGCAAAGCTTTTGCGTACACACACCGTCACAACGCACGCCATAGAAACACTGCTTTCCCTTCCGCTAACAGAGATACCGCTGCAAACCACCGACGAAAATACGCTGACGCAGATCATTGCTGATGCCAAAGATTTGTTCACACCGGTTGTCAAACGCATTCTGACACTTTCCGAGGTACAGGCGGAACGGTTTACGCTGGAGCGCAATCACGGCAAAGCAGTCATCGGCACCGAACACATCTTATTTTCCCTGCTCTGCGAAAACGATGCCGCCGCGCATCATGCGCTGACATGTCTGAACCTGCCGCTTCATGAACTGTACGGCGACGTGCTTTCCTTTTTGTCTGCCATTACAGCGGAAGAGGCAATCTTTTCGGGAAAATCCGACAGCATCATCGATACACCGTCAGACCCCGTTCCATCGCGCCGCAAATCCGCTGGCGCAGAGAATCAGGCACATCCATATCTATATGACATGATCGAAGCCGCCGCTGCCGGGAAATACGATGCGGTCGTGGGGCGGGAAACCGAGGAGGAAAATGTATTGCGCATCCTTCTGCACCGCCAGAAAAACAATCCTTGTCTGCTCGGCGAAGCAGGTGTCGGCAAAACCGCCATCGTAGAAGGTCTTGCCGCACGGATTTCACGCGGTAATGTCCCGGACATTCTGCGCGGTGCCGTGATTTATGCACTTGACCTCGGAGCCATGCTTGCAGGCGCAAAATACCGCGGGGAATTTGAGGAGCGGCTGAAATCCGCGCTTTCTTTCTGTCAGGCACAACAGCGGATTGCCATTCTCTTCATCGATGAGCTTCACATGCTGATGGGAGCCGGTGCGGCAGAAGGCGGTGCCGATGCGGCAAATCTGCTCAAACCAGCATTGTCGCGCGGTCAGATCCGCATCATCGGTGCAACAACAAGAGAGGAGTACGACAAAAGCATCGGTCGTGACGGCGCAATGAATCGGCGGTTTCAGACGGTCACCATCGAAGAACCGAGCGAGGATAATGCATTTCGTATGCTCCAAGCGCTCCGACCGCGTCTTGAGGAGCACCACAGCGTCCACATTCCCGATGAATCACTCCGCTGTGCCATTGAAGCCTCGGTACGCTGTCTGCCCGGATTCTATTTGCCCGACAAAGCCATTGATCTGTTAGACGATGCCTGTGCCGCCGTTTCCACACAAAACACTGCCAAAACCCATTCCACGCCGCAGCAGATGCGTGATGAAGCCTTGCTGTCAGGGAATTTGCAAGCAGCACAGATGGCGGTTCAACGTGCGGCTTCTTCCGCCGAACCCCCTGTAATGTCGTCGCTGCCCGCCGTAACCCCGGAAGATATCCTGTCCGCGGTACAGCGCCGAACCGGAATTGCCGTGACAGCCGATGCGGATACCGATCAGAAATATCTGACGCTGGAGAAAACGCTCGGCGCGCGCATTTTCGGGCAGGAGGAAGCGATTGCCGCCATTGCCGCAGTACTCCGCCGCAGTCGGTCGGGATTGCACTCCGATACACGTCCGCAGGCATCGTTTCTGTTCTTCGGTCCAACAGGCGTCGGCAAAACCGCAATGTGTCAGGCACTTGCTGAAATCCTATTCGACACACCGCATGCGTTTCTGCGCTTTGACATGACCGAATATCGGGAAGCACATACCGTTTCCCGTCTGATCGGCGCACCGCCCGGGTATATCGGACATGAGGACGGCGGACGTCTGACCTCTGCCATCCGACACCGTCCGTATGCGCTTGTCCTCTTCGATGAAATTGAGAAAGCACATCCCGATGTACGCAGACTCTTTCTGCAGATGCTTGACAACGGCACACTGACCGACAGCCGCGGTAATGCCGTCAGCTTTCGTCACACCATCATTGTGATGACCGCAAACAGCGAGACCTCCGCACCGCGTTCTGTCGGATTTGGCGCACAAACCGTTACAGAAGACAGCAACCGCACGCTGCACACCTTATTTGAACGGGAATTTCTCGCGCGCTTTGATGCGGTCATTCCTTTCCGACCACTCACCGAGGAAATCGCCCATCGGATTCTTGCATTACAGCTGTCCGCCATTGCAGAGCAGCTTGCGGCACGCTCTGTCACGCTAACCATCGATGATGCGGTTCTGCCCTTTCTCTATCGCAAAGCACCGAGGGAACACGGCGCAAGAGGCTATCAGCAGACTGTCGCACGGTACGCCGAAGCCCCCATTTCCCAAGCCCTGCTGGGCGGCACACTCGGATCCGGTATGTCTGCGGTACTGTCTGTCGACGGGGATAACCTCATATTGAAAACCGAATAACGACAGCGGATGTCCC
>JAFYTT010000055.1 GCA_017558715.1 Clostridia bacterium
AGAAAGATTTCAAGATTGCCATCCGCCGTGGGTGTGACATGAAGGTTTTTGAGTATGTGGTTACAGAACTTGCCAACGAACGCAAGCTCGATGAAAAGTTCAGAGACCATGCGCTGACCGGTAATTTTGTCGGTTTCCGGGAATGTCACCTTGCTCCTGACTGGCTTCTTGTTTACCAGATTGACAAAGGTGAACTTGTCCTCACCCTGTCCCGGACGGGAACACATTCGGATATTTTCTGATATAGCGGCGTACTTCTGCAACCTCACCGGTGCAGTTGTGCGCCGTTATGCTTTTTTCACCTCACTTTCGCTGAAAACTAAAGGATTTCGTATTCGTCCCGGATGCTTTGCTGTGGTACATATACATTCTATCAGAATGAAAATGCCCGTGCCGTATATCCAAAAGGTAGGATTTTCATGAAAAAAGTCCCGATTTCCACGCTTTTGGAAAATCAGGACAGCATACTTGTGTATGTGTGTACGTACGGTACGTATCTTTTCAAGTCCATTTCGATTTTTTTATGCAGGAGGATTGCCCGTGTATACTGCGCTAACCATACAGGAAAAACTGAAAGACCTCCGTGTGGAAAGGAAACTGACACTGGAGGAACTGTCGGAGCAGACAGGTATTTCAAAATCGGCTCTCGGCAATTACGAAACAAACGATTACAAAGATATCAGCCATAATAACATTGTTACTCTGGCGAAGTTCTACGGTGTTACTGCGGACTATCTGCTCGGTCTGTCTGAAAACAAAAATCCTGCAAACGCTGACCTTACCGATCTGCATTTACAGGATGATACGATAGAATTATTGAAAAGCGGCAAGCTAAACAACCGTCTGCTATGTGAAATGATCGGACACGAAAACTTTCGGCGTCTGCTTGCGGACATTGAGATTTATGTGGACAACATTGCCGGAATGCAGATCAAGAATCTGAACGCATGGATTGATGTTGTCCGTGAGGAACTGATTGCGAAGTACGATCCCGATAAGGATGATCCACACCTTCGGGTTCTGGAAGCTGCGCACATTGACGACCATGAATATTTCAGTCAGATGGTACATGACGACATTGACACGATTATACGGGATATCCGGGAAGCACACAGGCATGATAGTGTGAGCGCACCGGAGATGACAGCGGCGGAGCAAATGAAGAAGGATCTTGAGGAAGTTGCAAACTTCAAGGGAAGCAAGATAGAGAAACAATTGATCCTGTATTGCAAACAGCTTCAGATTGACTACCGGAAGTTAACCGAGGAAGAATTCCGGTGGTTTATTAAGATTCTGAAAAAATCCAAGCTGACCGGAAATGTAGGACGCGGACGAAAATGAAAAAATATCCCTGATGGTGGCAATGTAGAAATTCACATTGCTTCCTCGGGGATATTTTTATATTGAGTAAACATTTTCAAGCCGTTTTTCTGAATTTCATCGCCAGAATATACAAGCGAAAATCTTTTAGTATGAGATTTACTGTATTTTCTGTTTCCGGCGATAAATCAAACTTACTTCTATCGATATTGCGGATGGAGTCTGCCGTTTGTTTCAATTCGTTCGCGTATACTTCCATCTTATTCTCTGTAAATGCCCTCATGAAACAATATAAAAAATTATCAATGAGATGTTGTCCTGCTGCTTTGAGCAATATTTGGGAATCAGGATATTCAGATAAAATATACTTATATCTTTCAAGATATGCTTCCACTATATCAAGATTTGTATTTGAGAACGGCCGGAGAGTAATTCCTGTAGTTCTGTGACGATAATTGTATAGTCTTTCGGGAATCATATATATTTCATGTGCATCATCAAACAATTTATGCATGATAAAAATATCTTCAAAAGTTTTCCCGAATGGAAACCTCACATTGTCAAGCATCGATCTTTTATATAGTTTATTCCACACACAGTTGTCGGAAGTCGATATATTATATTTTATTTTTTCGATTCCTCGCAAAAGAATACATGTTTCTGATGGAGAACAATGTCGCGTTATTTTTCCGTTTTCATCCATACAATGATATCCACACACAACGATATCTACACCGGTTTTCTGAATGATCGAATACATAGTTGTGTACATATTCTTTTCTATAGTATCATCACTGTCAATAAAACTGATATAATCCCCTTTCGCTATTTTCAAAGCAGTGTTTCTGGCGGCAGATATCCCCGAATTTTCGCTGTGTTGTATCAACTGAATTCTTTTGTCGGTTACCGCGAATTTTTGGCAAATATCATAGCTGCCATCTGTTGAGGCATCATCTACAACAAGTATTTCAATGTTCTTGTAAGACTGACAAACAATACTTCTGAGACATGCCTCAACATAAGGGGCAACATTATAGACAGGAACGATCACACTGATAAGAGGATTCGTTCTGTTGTTCATGCACAAACTCCTTTATTCTCCTCTGCAATAACACTCATGTGAACAATCTTTTCTGCCAAAAAGTTCTGGAACAATTCATAAATATCGTTCTTTACATTTCGCCGCATTTCTTCAGGCAACCGGAACTGTTCCATGAGATGATCGGTAATACTTTCATCATTGAGTTCACCGTCTTCCTGCTGCGCTTCTGCGATCATTTTCCAGATCATTGAGCAGGTATTATTGAGTACCAAAGCTTTCTTGATGTCTTTGAAATATAAAATCGTCTCATCATTGACTGTTTCAAAGTCAAATGCTTCGGTGGTAAAATTGAATTTTACATCAGACAGAATAAGTGTCATATAATAATATTCCTTTCATTTATTCAGCATCAGCAGTTTCCAGATATTTTTCCGCCTGCATATTGAACATTGCCGCGTACTTGCCGTTCTGCTTCATGAGCTGGCTGTGGCTGCCGGATTCTGCGATCTCGCCGTTTTCGATGAGGTAAATGCAGTCCGCATCCCGTACCGTGGACAGGCGGTGCGAAATCATGATGGTCGTCGTGTCGCGCAGTTCCATGATGACCTTGTTCAGTTCGTATTCCGCGATGGGGTCAAGTGCCGCCGACGGTTCGTCAAGGATCAGCAGACCGAA
>JAFYTT010000056.1 GCA_017558715.1 Clostridia bacterium
CTTACGCGAGAGCGTTGAGCTTTGCGGTAAACTGGCTCTTCTTTCTTGCAGCGTTGTTCTTGTGAAGAATACCCTTAGCGACAGCCTTGTCAATCTTCTTGACAGCAGCCTTATAGGTTTCGCTTGCGAGTGCCTTGTCACCTGCTGCGAGAGCTGCTTCATACTTCTTGATGGAAGTCTTCATGGAAGTCTTGAACATCTGGTTCTGCAGAGTCTTTGCATTGGTAACGAGAACGCGCTTCTTTGCGGACTTAATATTCGGCAAATCGATTCACCTCCTTCACAGAATGGGCAGCGGTATTTAGCCGCTAAACATTTACCTCTAAATTATACCACATCTTTTCAGAAATTTCAAGTGTTTTTTGAAATTTTTTCAAAAAAAATCAAAATTTTTTCTTGACGTGCAAATTGACGATTCAAAGGTGCTGAAAAATTGCACAAGAGGAATTTGTGATTGGACGCCGGAACTCCGAAATACGGAGCAAAAAATGGTAAAATTTCTGCGAAAAAACATAAATTTTCAGATTTTACATAAATTGTTTATATATTTTATCAAGATTTCCTAAAATATTTTTTGAAAAAGACTTGACATTGTCTAATTTCATGGTATAATAATATTAACGATAAAAAGAACCCCAATCAGTGTCCCCGGGAGAGATCCGATGACTGTTTCCAATTCACCCGAATATACCGTTATTCCCGCCAACGACCGTGCGATTCCTTCGGATGAGGCTCTGTCGTCGGAGGTTTATGAATCGGATGAAGAGATTCTGTCTCTGCTTCGGCTGATTCGTGAGGAAAACAGGGAACAGGACCGTTCCGATGCGTTTGCGGCTTTATCCGCGCGCTATCGCCCTTTAACCGAGCACATGGTGAACAAGTATGCCGCATCCATGTCAGAAGGCACTGTGTCATCGGCTGACCGACAGGAGCTGTATGAGGAGGCATCGATTGCACTCTATCATGCGGCACGATTCTACCGTGCAGGGACACATGCGACCTTTGGGTATTTTGCAAGGGTTTGTATCCGCAACCGATTGGTATCTTTTTTACGCAAACAAAAGCAGCAGGCGCAGTTCTATGTATTGGAAGCGTCAGACGACAATGACGGTGATCCGATCCCCTATCGACATCCCGACGAATTAACGGTCGGTGATGTCGGAGAGCAGGTTGTCCGCCGTGATGCGTTCCGTGCTTTGTTTGATCGGTTTCTTGGTACCCTTACAGACTATGAGACAAAGGTGTTTCACCGTTATGTCAGAGGCTGTACCTACAAAGAGATCGCAGGTGCACTCGATGTGCCGCTCAAATCCGTTGACAACGCGGTTTACCGGATCCGCGTCAAGTTAAAACAGCAGCTGCAGGACTCCATTTGAGCCGCACTGCGAAAAAATTCATGCCTGTAACGATAGGTCTTGTTTTCTAACAACCCAAACCGACGGAGTGCACGCCACGACAGCGGTGACGGTACAAATCCGTCGTCAGGCGAAAAATCATTCAACCATTAAAGCGAGGTAAAAAACATGTATCAGGACAAAACATTGGTATGCAAGGAATGCGGAGCTGAATTCGTATTTACTGCAGGTGAACAGGAATTCTACGCAGAAAGAGGATTCCAGAACGAACCGCAGAGATGCAAGTCTTGCAGAGACGCAAGAAAGAACGCTACCAGACCGCAGAAGGAACTCTTCTCTACCGTTTGCGCTAAGTGCGGCAAGGAAGCAAAGGTTCCGTTCCAGCCTTCCAACGACAGACCCGTATACTGCAGCGAATGCTATGCAGCTATGAAGGCTCAGCAGTAATTTTTACGACGAGCATTCCATCCTGACACAGACAGCGTGAATATATCCACGGCGGCGCAGTCTATCGCTGTGTGCCTCCTCAAACTTCATATATTTTTGCTTGACCTGTCGAAGACTGAAGGGTACCGCAAATCCGGTTTTGCGGTGCCTTTTTTTGTCAGTCTGAAAACGGATGGAACGAGGATAACCACTTGAAACTGTTCAAATCAAAAAAACAAGAAAAACCGACGGCGCTGGTGTTTGTCGATTTTGAGTATATGCAGATCTCCTTCAAAAAGCGCTACGGCATTCAGCCGCCGATTCTCGATTGGTATCGATCGCTGTGTGCGGAATATGACGTGCGCGAGCTGTATGTCTTTGCGGATTTCTCCAATGAAGCCATGAAGCGCAATCTGCCGATTCTGCGTCAGATCACAGACAACATCATCGAAACACAGAACACCGCATCCCGTCACAAAAAAGATTTCACGGATTTCTTTCTTCTGGACCGTGTGTACCAGAAGGCGTTTGAAAACAACCGTGCAGACACGTATATCCTGTTTACCGGAGACGGTCATTTCGGTGCTGTTTCCAGATTTTTAATCAGTCACTGTAAAAAGAACGTTGTCATCAACGGCGTGGAAGGGAACATTTCGGGGACACTGAAGTCCCAGGTCACGCGCGTGGTCGAATACCCGGGCGCTGATCGCGTAAAAGAGCTGTACTATCCCTATATCGCGCGCCAGATCA
>JAFYTT010000057.1 GCA_017558715.1 Clostridia bacterium
GCGGAGTACATGTCGTAATCGCGCGGATCAGGGGGACGTTTATTGCTTTGGTTGTTCATGACACGGTACTCCTTTCCATGGTGTATGGTCGCTTAAATTCTCTGTGCAATCCGCAGCTTTGCGCTGTGGGAGCGGTTATTTTCGGCAAGCTCTTCTTCCGTTGCGGTCAGCGGCTTGCGGGTGATGATCTCAATTTTCGGCTTCTTGCCGCAGATGCAGACAGGAAAGTCGGGCGGGCAGGTGCAGCCTTTTGCCGCCGCCTGGTATGCCTGCTTGACGATGCGGTCCTCAAGCGAATGGAACGTGATGACACACAGCCGTCCGCCGGGCGCGAGGATGTCGATCAGCGACTTGACCGTCGGCTCAATGATCGCAAGCTCGTCGTTGACGGCAATGCGGATGGCCTGGAACGTACGCTTGGCGGGATGTCCGCCGTCCTGACGGTTTTTCGGCGGAATCGATTTTTTGATCAGCTCTACCAGCTCAAATGTCGTTTCGACGGGCTTTTCTTCCCGCGCACGGACGATATTCTTTGCAATCTGATTTGCAAACCGCTCTTCACCGTATTCCGTGATGATGCGGCGCAGCTCCTCAAACGGCGTTTCGTTGACGATGTGATATGCCGAAACGGGAGCATCGGGATTCATGCGCATATCGAGCGGCGCGTCGTAGTTGTAGGAAAAGCCGCGCTCGGGTGTGTCGAGCTGATACGAGGAAACACCGAGGTCGATCAGTGCGCCGTTGACGGCTTCAATGCCGTTTCGGTCGAGAATGGCGCGGATGTTGGAAAAATTATCGTGTTCGAAAATGACGTGGTCTGCAACCTCCGAAAGACGTGCGGTCGCGGCACGGATAGCGGCATCGTCCTGGTCGATGCAGATCAGTTTACCCGTGGTCAGTCTGCGTGCGATTTCCAGCGAGTGACCGCCGCCGCCGAGCGTACAGTCGACATAAATACCTGCGGGATCGATGGAAAGTCCTTCCACACACTCGGAGAGCATGACGGAATAATGGGAAAATGCGGGCGTGTTTTCATTTTGCAGATCGGTCATGATAGATTCCTCCGATGGGTATGATTTCCGACGGTTGGATGAAAAATTACATTGATACTATATTATACCGCAATTTCCGTAATATTTCAAGTGCAAATCACCCGGAGAAGCACATTTTTCAAAAAAGTTTACATCTTGTTATAATACTGCATCCCGCCGCTGGTGCGGAAAATCGCCCGTCTCCGAAAAAAATTCAAAAACTTTGCGAAAAATCTATCAAAAATTCGCAATTCTTCAAACCTTGTTCACAAATTAAGCGTATACTATATAAGATATCTGCAATATTACCTCAACGAAAGGAATCAATAAATATGGCACAGTTAAAGAAACTCGCAAATTTTGAAGGTGTCCGCGGTCCTGTCCTGACCATCGTCATGGACGGCGTCGGCATCGCTCCCGCAACGGCAGGCAATGCTGTTTACCACGCATATACCCCTACCCTCGACATGCTGATGGCAAAGTACCCGATGGTCACGCTCCGTGCACACGGTACCGCTGTCGGTCTGCCCTCTGACGATGACATGGGCAACTCCGAGGTCGGTCACAACGCACTTGGCTCCGGTCAGGTCTTCTCCCAGGGCGCAAAGCTCGTCTCCGAATCCATCGAATCCGGCAAGATGTTTGAGTCCGATACCTGGAAGGCTCTCACCGGCGACTGCAAGACGCTCCACTTCCTCGGTCTGTTCTCCGACGGCAATGTTCACTCCCACATCGACCATCTCAAGGCAATGATCGCACACGCAAAGGAAGACGGCGTCAAGTCTGTACGCGTCCACATCCTGCTGGACGGCCGTGATGTCGGCGAAACCTCCGCGCTTGACTATGTCGAACCGTTTGAAGCATTCATCGCTGATCTGCGCGACGATAACTTCGATATCAAGATCGCATCCGGCGGCGGCCGTATGAAGATCACGATGGACCGTTACGAAGCAAACTGGGCAATGGTTGAGGAAGGCTGGAAGACCCACGTGCTCGGTCTGGGCCGTCAGTTCGCATCCGCAAAGGAAGCGATCGAAACCTACCGCGCAGAAACTAAGGTCATCGACCAGGATCTGCCGCCCTTCGTTATCGCTGAAAACGGTGCTCCCGTCGGTACGATCGAAGACGGTGACTCCGTCATCTTCTTCAACTTCCGCGGCGACCGTGCGATTGAAATCTCCAAGGCATTTGACGA
>JAFYTT010000058.1 GCA_017558715.1 Clostridia bacterium
CATAGAGTGTAAACTATGTCCTTACACATTCTGTAAACTATCTTACCACATTAAACAGTTACCCCTCCCGCACATGGAAATTCGATCATGTTAAAGATAGGCATAAATAGATTTTATATAACGAAACATCTGCGTCAACCGATATCATGATTAACGACATATGTTTCGGGAGGGGTGTCCGCAGACACGGGTGACGCCCCATCCTCTACAGGCATAGAGAAGCGCCTGTGCCACCCGTAAACATCATCTAATCCTTAAGCTGACTCCGTCCTCAAAGATAGAGGCTTTATACCCCCAGCGACTCCACCGTCACGCGGATGCGCATCTTCTGTGCGATGGGAACATATTTGTCGGGCGAGCCGAGGGTGACGTATTCGACCTCGTCGTCATCCACCTCGATCGGGTAGAGCGACCATACGGCAACACCGTCGCGCGGCAGGGTGATCTCGGTATCCTCAAAGGCGCTGACACGCGTATAGGTTTTGGAAAAATATTCGTAGGCGACGTATTCGCATCGGTCGGAAATGCCGGGAATTGTGCCGAAGTCGATGACATCGGTGATCTCGCCGTTGGAGACATTGAACGCGGCAACGGCGAAGTTCTCCCCTGCTCTGTTGCATACCTTGAGGAGTTTATCCTCCTTTGTGCAGTCGGTATAGAGACAGTCGCGCGTGGGCATCGCCGCACCGTCACAGCGCATCAGAGAGCCGTCGTCGTCGAGCAAGGGCAGGATATTTGAGCGGTTGGTCTGACCGATTTTGTCGCTGATGTAGACCGGTGAGCCGGAAATGGCACGGAGCACACCGCTCTGAACGGCGGATTCGGGATGGTCGGACCACCACATATCGTAGTCACAGCAGTACAGATGGCTGTGCCAGACGGCGTTGTAGGCGTTCTGATAAAGATGCTTGATAAAACCGCGCTCGTGGGTCGGGTAGAAGTCATCGGAGTTGCGGGAAACTGCCGAGCGCGGACGGGAGAGTACGTTTTCCATATCCATGCCCATACAGTTGATGATGATGCCGTCAAAATACTTATCTACGGCGCGCTCGAGGTTTTCATGCGCCGCACGGCATCCCTCGGGGGTCGGGCAGGTTCCCTTGAGCTGATTGGGCAGCGAGGACTGGTTATCGACCTTGACAAAGTCGATGCCGCAGTTCTTCAGATACGAATACCACGCATCCCAAAAGCGGGCGGCACCGGTTTCGTCGAGCGCGGGAATCAGCCAGCCGGATGCCGTCTTCATGAGCGCATCGCCAAGCTCCGCCGCAAGAGGGGATGCGGGGTCAATGCCGTCCCAGAACGCCTGCAGCGTATGCCAGATGCCGACCCGCTCAATGCCGTATTCCTCTTTGATTTTCTTGACTGCCGCCGCAAGTCCTTCGGGGAAATGGTCGTTGACGTGCAGACCCTGTAAGAGGCGGTTGTCACGCTGCATCCAGCCGGCATCGATGATGATCCACTTGACGGGGATGTCCTTTTCGCGGAACTCCTCCAGTTTTTCGTAAATCAGCGCGGAGGACACATCGTTGTAAAACGCATCCCATGTGCACCAGCCAAAGCTGTCAAACAGCGCGGGAACCGAACGTTCCTCCCGAAGCGGTACGGTCAGGGCACCGTCGGCTCTTGCGGCGGTATAGGTATTGGCGACCGCATCATACGGGTCGGTGGAGACAGACACGGCGAGAAACGCACCGCGCATGGTATCGGTATCGACCCCGGCGGACAAATAAAGGCATCCTGCCTCAAACTCCGCGCGGAAATTGCCTTCGCACAGCGGCAGAAGATGGTAATGGAGCGCGCCGATCTTCATAAGCAGGGACTGTGTTTTCGGCTTGAGCGTACCGAGATCGGTATCAAACTGCGGATACATCCACCACGGACCGTCATGGCGGGATGCAAGCACGGCATCGGGCGTTTGGGGACCGAGCTTCATGGACAGCGCTTTTTCGGCGGGAAAGTGTTCCGTTGTCTTTGCGTCAAGATAAAAAATCAGCGCGTCGTCCGCAAAATGAACATCAAGGGCAATCGTCATTCCGTCATCGCCTGACAGATAGGTGCAGTGTGCGCCGTTTTCGCCAAAGACCTGTGCATGGTCGGTGAGTGTTCTCTCCCCCACGGTCAGGACAAGACCCGAGAGCAGCTCGGATGTGATCTTTTCGTACAGTTTTTTCATGATCGGTTCTCCTCATCGTTGGTTTTTCTCCATTATACCGCAAAGATGGGGATTTGTCCAGTAGTACGGGGATTCTTTTGGGAAATTTGCGGGATATTGCAAAATGTGATCAATCGTTGTGATGTGTGCGTCCAACACGGCGGGAGCAAGCCCAGCCCTGTGCGACAATAAAAAACAATGACTCTTCCCCATATTTCTTCATCCCTCCCCGAATTTTTCTTCCAGAATCTTGATATTGTCACGGGAATATGGTATAATAATTATATGTACTATTTCTATATGACACAGGAGAATTCATTATGTGCGGCTTTGCCGGATTTTCAGATACAATACACACAAAAGCGGAGAAAGAAGCGATCCTCCGCCGCATGACCGACCGCATCATTCACCGCGGACCCGATATGGAGGGACAGTGGGCGGATGACGCTGTCTCCCTCGGCTTCCGCCGTCTGTCGATCATTGACCTGTCGGAGGCGGGACGTCAGCCGATGACAAACGAGGACGGCTCCGTCGCCCTTGTCTTCAACGGCGAAATTTACAACTTTGAAGCACTGCGCGAAGAGCTGCTTGCAAAGGGTCACACCTTCCGCTCGCACACCGATACCGAGGTGCTGGTACATGGCTACGAGGAATACGGCTTTGAGATTCTTTCCCGTCTGCGCGGCATGTTTGCATTCGTCATCCGCGACACCAAGAAGGATTTGCTGTTCGGTGCGCGCGACATCTTCGGCATCAAGCCGCATTACTATACGCAGAACGCAGACGGCACGTTCCTGTTCGGCTCAGAGATCAAGAGCTTTCTTGACCACCCGTCGTTTGAAAAGGCGGTCAATGCAGACGCGCTCCGTGCGTATCTGACGTTCCAGTATTCCTCGGGTGAGGATACGTTCTTTGCCGGCGTGAAAAAGTTGGCACCTGCGCACTATTATATTTACAAGGACGGCACTTTGACCACCCACGCGTATTGGGATACCGTCTTTACGCGCGAGAACAAGACGTTTGATGAATTTGTCGAGGATGTCGACCGCACCATCAACGAATCCGTTGCGGCACACCGCATTTCCGATGTCCGCGTCGGTGCGTTCCTCTCGGGCGGCGTCGATTCCAGCTATATCACAGCATCCCTGATGCCCGATGAGACGTTCTCCGTCGGCTTTGATGCGGAGGGCAGCAAGTTCTTTGACGAAACGGACTTTGCAAAGGAATTGTCCGATCTGCTCGGGATTCAGAACTACAAAAAGATTTTGACACCCGACGAATGCTTTGCGGCGTTTTCCGATATCCAGTACCACATGGACGAGCCGCAGTCCAATCCGTCCTCCGTCCCGCTGTATTTCCTTGCAAAGCTGGCACGCGAGCATGTCACGGTTGTGTTGTCGGGCGAGGGTGCGGATGAGCTGTTCGCAGGCTATGACTGGTACAATGACACCCGCGAGGTGCGCAAATTCAAAAAGCTCGTTCCCGCGCCGATCCGCCGTGCGCTGGCATCGCTTGTCAAACCGCTTCCCGCCTTCAAGGGTCGGTCGTTCTTGCTCCGCGCATCGGGCAGACCCGAGGATTACTTCATGGGTCAGGCGCTGGTATTCCCGGCAGAGGAAGCAACCGCCCTGCTCAAGCCCGATTACAGAAACGGCAAAACGGCAGATGAAATTGTGCGCGAGGTCTACGCACTGGTTTCCGACCGCGATGAGCTGACGAAAAAGCAGTTCCTTGACATGCATCTGTGGCTGCCGGGCGATATTCTCTTAAAAGCCGACAAGATGAGCATGGCACATTCGCTGGAACTGCGCGTCCCGTTCCTTGACAAAGTCGTCATGGAGCAGGCGGAGAAGATTCCGGCGGAATTTAAGGTCAACGAAATCGATACAAAATACGTTCTCCGTCAGGCGGCAAACAAGACGCTCCCCGACGCGTGGGCAAACCGCAAAAAAGCGGGCTTCCCGACGCCCGTCCGTGCATGGCTCAAAGAAGAGCGGTTTTACAATCACGTCAAGCGGTATTTTGACGCGCCGTGGGCGGCAGAGTTCTTTGACACGGATGCGCTCAAAACCCTGCTTGATGACCACTTTGCAGGCAAGGCGAACAACGGACGCAAGGTATGGACCGTGTTTACGTTCCTTGTCTGGTATGAACGGTTTTTTGTGATGGAGAAGTCAACGTAAGGAGCTGTCGGCTTTAAGGAGCCTGTATGGACGACCATTGGTCGTCCGCCACATGAAACATCGATCCTGTTTACGGGTGAAAAATATCATAATAGATCATTTTTATGTCAATTTTCCAATCGAAAACGACATCGTGATGCGGCGTTTCGGACGACCAATGTGTCGCACGGACGACCGATGTGTCGCACGGACGACCAATGGTCGTCCATACAGATATTTTGGAGCCGTCTGCGTCAACCGTAATCATCATATATCCAATACCATAAACACCCAACCTACAATTTCGAGGTAATCTATATGTCAACCACACCCAACATCATCCCCGTCATCATCGGCGCGGATCTCAACTGTTATCATGTCGCGCGCGCGTTCCATGAGGAATACGGCGTGATTTCCGAGGCGTTCGGACGGTATGAAACCTCCGCGACGCTCGGCTCCAAAATCATTCACTTTCACTGTGTGCCGAACCTGGACACCGATGACGTGTTCCTTGCGGAAATGAATGCCTTTGCCGCGGCGCATCCCGACGAAACAAAGATTCTCATCGGCTGTACCGACGACTATGCATATCTGATCACGCGCAGCCGCGACATACTCGGCGACCGCTTTGTCATTCCCTACAACCCGCTTGCGCTGATGGACGAATTTCAGTCCAAGGAGCGGTTTTATCAGTGCTGTGACAAGTTCGGCATTGCGTATCCGAAGACGGTCATCGTCCCCGTCGGCACAGAGACTGCGGAAAACAGCTATACCGAGGAATCCCTCGGCTTTTCCTATCCGATCATCGTCAAGCCGTCCAACTCCGGCGTTTACTGGAAGCATCCCTTTGACGGCATGCATAAGGTCTATGTCTCCGAATCGCCCGCACGGACAAAGGAGATCATCGATACGATTTTTGCATCGGGTTACGACGATTCGATCGTTTTGCAGGACATGATTCCCGGCAACGACTCCGGCATGTACGTGCTGACGGCGTACTGCGACAAGCATGCGAAGGTCAAAATGATCACCCTCGGTCATGTACTGCTCGAGGAACACACGCCCAAGGGTCGCGGCAACCATGCGGCGATCATCACCGAATACAATCCCGCGCTGACCGAACCGATCCGCAAGTTTTTGGAGGACATCGGCTATGTCGGATACGCGAATTTCGATATCAAGTATGACCCGCGTGACGGCTCCTACCGCGCCTTTGAGGTCAATCTCCGACAGGGACGCTCCAACTACTATGTCACGGCGGCAGGCGAGAACATCGCACGTTACATTGTGCGCGACTATGTTCTCGACGATCTCGGAGAGGGCTGTCATGTCTGTGACAATGAGGTGCTGTGGTATTCGATTCCCCGCAGTATCATCTTCAAATACACGCATAACGACGCATTGACGGCAAAGGCAAAAACGCTGGTGCGTGAAAAGAAGGCCATTTCATCCGTCTGGTACAAGCCCGACATTGCCGGCAACATAAAGCGCCTCTTTTATGTCGCGGCGGCACAGTACCGTCACTTTGAAAAATACCGTACCTATTGCAAGGATTACAAGTAATGAGCAACAAAACATCTCCCGTGCTCGGTATTCTGGGCGGGCTCGGACCGATGGCAACGGTGTACTTCTATGAGCTTCTGACCAGCCACACCGAAGCCGCCTGCGACCAGGATCACATCGACATCATCATCAACAGCCACGCGACAACGCCCGACCGCTCGGCGTTCATCACGGGACGCTCGGACGAGGATCCGCTTGCCGTCATGGTGGACGACATCCGCCGCATGAAGACGTACGGCGCGGACCTTGTCGCCATTCCGTGCAACACGGCACACTATTTCTACGACAAATTAAAGGCATCGACCGACCTGCCGATCCTCAACATCATGGAGGAAACGGCGGCGTGTCTGTCCTCCCTCGGCGTCAAGCGCGCAGGGATTTTAGCCACCGACGGCACGGTGTACTCGGGTACCTATGACCGCTTTCTGTCGGCGCACGGCATCGACTGTATCCGTCCGTCCGTGGACGATCAGAAGACCGTTATGCGCATCATCTACGACGACATCAAAAACGGAAAAACGCCCGATGTGGATGCGTTTCTTGCCGTTTCCGAACGTCTGCGGGCGATGGGAGCGGATGCGCTGATTCTCGGCTGTACCGAGCTTTCGCTGATTAAAAAGCACTACCGACTGCCGCCGTATTTCATCGACTCCCTCGATGTGCTTGCCGCCTCGACCATTGAAGCCTGCGGCAAAACGCCCATCGGCTTTGATTTTTCGCTCGACCGAACGGAGGATGACGCATGACCATCACAAAACTGCTGTGCGAATCGGGCATTGCCTATACCGTCTCGCAGGGCGATCTGACCGCGTGGGACGGGATTGCCTTATCCGCCCTTGTCTACGATTCGCGCCGCGCATCCGCTGACTCGGCGTTTGTCTGTCTGCCGGGTGTACGCGTGGACGGACATGATTTCGCCGACGCTGTCTATGAGGCGGGATGCCGCATCTTCTTTGCGGAACACCCGCTGGATCTGCCCGCCGACACGCTGGTCATTGTCTGTGACGATACCCGCGCATCCCTTCCCTGTCTGTCGGATGCATTTTTTGACCATCCGCAGAGAGAACTGACGCTGATCGGCGTGACGGGAACGAAGGGCAAGACGACCATCGTGAATCTGATTGCCTCTGCCGCAAACGATGCGGGATTCGGATGCGGCACGATCGGCACCATCGGCATTACCTACGGTGACACCCTGCTTCCGACCGTCAATTCCACGCCGGAAAGCTACGAGATTCACCGTGCGCTCCGTTTAATGGCGGATGCGGGTATGAAAGCGGCCGCAATGGAGGTCTCCTCGCTGGCCCTTGTCCGTCACCGCGTCGACGGCATTCGCTTTGATATCGGTATCTTCACCAATCTCACCGAGGATCACGTCAGCCCCATCGAGCATCCCGATTTTGACGATTACAAGCAGGCAAAGATGCGCCTGTTTTCGATGTGCGATTTTGCGCTGATTTCCGCCGACGACGCACACTCACCCGATTTTCTTGCCGCGTGCCGCTGTCCCCGTGAGACTTATGGCTTTGCAGAAGCTGCCGACCATCGCGCTGAGCACATCACCCCATGGAAATCCGACACGGCGCTGGGCATTTCCTTTGATTATCTGCACGGCGATGACAGAAAAGCCGTTTCCATCAAGCTGCCCGGCGACTGCAACGCGCACAACGCCGTCTGTGCACTGGCGGTGCTCTCGCATCTCGGTCTTGACGGTACTGCCGTTTTGTCTGCCCTTTCCCGTGCGACCGTGCCAGGACGGATGGAAATGCTCGACGCGTTTGACGACCGCACGGTTATCATCGACTATGCGCACAACGAAATGTCGATGCGCTCGCTTCTGGAAACCGTGCGCACCTACCATCCGCGCCGCATCATTTGTGTCTTTGGCTCCATCGGCGACCGCGCACAGAACCGCCGCCGTGAGCTTGCGCTTGTGACCGGTGACCTTGCCGACTATGCCATCATTACGACCGACAACCCGGGCTACGAAGACCCCGAGGCGATTGTATCCGAAATTGCTTCTTATTATACCGACGATATGTGTCCGCACACGGTGATTGTCGACCGTGAAGCCGCCGTGCTTCATGCGCTGTCGATGGCGCGTCCCGGTGACGTGCTGCTGTTCTGCGGAAAAGGACACGAGACGTATCAGCTGGTACGGGGGATTCACATACCCTTTTCGGAAAAGGCATTGATCCTTGCATATGCAAAGGAACATCGGCGAAGTGTTGGTATTTTGGAGACGGAAAAAGTTACTGTTTGACGCAGACGGTGATGGTTCGCACAACGAAAACCTTCCCCTGGGGGAAGGTGTCACCGAAGGTGACGGATGAGGGTTTCCGTTTTTGACTTTCTGTGCTCTGACCCTCATCCGTCTTTCGATAAAACCGCAGGGGCGTTTTCATCGAAATCCACCTTCCCCCGGGGGAAGGTTTTGATTGTTCGTACCACCGCCGTATACTCCAACCGATCATCGATGTGCAATTTGCATCTATAGCAATCTCAATCCCAAAA
>JAFYTT010000059.1 GCA_017558715.1 Clostridia bacterium
ACCCTGTTTGGATGCGAATCCGCGGCGGCAGAACCGTTCATCGGCAATCTCTTGTTCTCCGACAACCGCTTTGAGCTGTGCTACTTCATCGGTCGTCCCGTGCCGCTGTATGCATATCTCTATCACGAATACGTCCGCAACTTCATGGGCAATCAGGTCTGCTGTCCGATCCCGACGGGCATGGATACCCTGCGCTACCGCATGGGTTATTCGTTCTCCATCGGTGACTGCATGACGGTTGTCCTCTGTCCCGACGGCACGCTGATGCAGAACTGGGGTACGCGTGACTTTGAACATGCGCCCGACAAGGAAAAGGCACTTGCCTTCGTCGGTGAGATGACCAAGTTCTACCGCGAAGAAGCAAAGCCGTTCCTCTATAACGGTCGTATGATCGCAGGACTGCCCCTCGAATGCGGTGTTGCTCCGTTTGGTCATAACCTGCCCGAGATTCTGTCCTCTGCGTGGGAAGCGGATGGCAAGCGCGTGCAGATTCTCATCAATGCGTTTGATGAGGAGAAGACGTGCTGGGTTGGCACAAAGGAAATGGTGCTTGCGCCCAATAGTGCAAAGATGATTGAGATTTAAGTGAACAGAAAACGGCACCCGCCGCAGGTATGAAGCCTGTTGCGGGTGTTGTTATAACAAAATTAATTTCTAATTTATTTCAAAACAAATCTTGCAATAGTATTATTTCGTTTTGATGAAAATAGATAACCAAAGATACACGAACTTAAAATATAATATATAAAGCCTGATATTAAACAGAAGGGGATAATTTTCCAGTTAGAAAAAATAGTTAAAGAAAGAATCACTATTAAAACAATATGTAAACAGTATCTGAAAACAGTTTGCCCTAACATCACAAGAACACAAGATACACCGGGAATTTTGTACAATGGGACTATAAACCATAAAACAGTAGAAAGGATTCCTACACAAACGTCGGTATATAAGATGCTTGTGAATTCAAAGGTATTATTAAATAACAGTAAAAGAATAGCAATAAACCTAATTATTTGTGGAAAAAATTCTCCTGACATGATATGCATTTCAACTTTATCGAGATAAGTTTCGTTTTCAATGATGGAATAATACAGGTCCTCGTCCATTGCGTAATTTAACCCGGAGCGAGTACGCCATTTTTTTAATGATCCCATAATTAATGCTCCTTTTATTGTTGACCAGCGTTATATATTGAGTACCGATGTTTTTCTCCATATATAAATTCTTACAAATAGTATTGAATTCTGTTCTTGATTTGGTTTCTCATTTATTATTGCTTTAATATCGTCCTTTGTTTTATTCTAAGACTGATCTAAAACTATTAATGTCGAATCCCAAAAACCGTATCCAATACTTCGACAATTTCCTCATCACCAAGCATCTTCTCGGTAACATCATCCCCCGCAAACACGCGGAAGACATTGCCGTCGAGCGTTTTTCTGCCGTCGGACGTTTAAATGGACAGCATGTATGCCGACGTAAACGGCGAATCGGGATGCCGCTCGCACCAGAACGACGGCATGACATAGTCGATGTTCAGCTGCGGTTCCTCTGTGAAGCCGTAGAAGCGCCGCCATGCGCCGTGATGCCAGTCGGAGATGACCCAGCCGTAGAAATCGTCGCGGTCCAGACGATAGACCTCGCCGCACTGGTGGTCTTCATTTCCCTCAATGAACGGCAGCGGATAACGGAACGCAGACTGACCGATGCCGGCATCGCAGATGTACTTTGCACCGTCATCACAGGTGACGATCAGAACACGGTGACGGCGCATCGGAATTGTCGTTTCGCCGCGCAGATAACGTGCCATGTAATCGGTGACCTGATAGCCGAGCGCACGCAGGAACATACCGAGAAAGCCGTTGATCTCAAAGCAGTATCCGCCGCGATGACGG
>JAFYTT010000060.1 GCA_017558715.1 Clostridia bacterium
ACCGCGGACAACGAACGAACCGTAGGACGGGTAAGTCGGATCGGTGATGATCTTATATGCCAGATCGGAATCACCGAATGCTGTCAGCACGTGGAAGATGACGCGCGCGCCGAGAACGCCGGTATCGAGATGATCGTTCTGCTCGTGAATCTTGTCAAGGAGAACCTTGTATGCGGCGGGCTTTTCTTCTTCTGTGAAGATGTTGTAGAAGATCGCCATTGCCTGCGAGGTTTCGCAGCCGGGCGTGGGAGTACCTGTACCGATCGCGGTCATGTTCGACCAGTCGATCAGATGCTCACGGACAGCGGCACGGAACTTGCCTGCCACCTCACGGCAGAAGTTTGCCTGGGCGGTCATGCCGCAGACCTCGTGCAGATACGCGGTCTTTTCGCAGATGTCCATGGAGATGACGGAGTCGGTGAAGATCAGCGGAGAGCGCGGACCGTACGGCGCACACCAGTCACCGAGACCGATGGCGATCAGATGACGGTCGTCGACGCGCGTGGTCAGATAGTTGACGTAGCGGAACAGGGAGGTCAGCGATTCCTCGACGATCTTCTTGTCGCCGCGGTAACGGTAGACAAAATAGGGAAGCGTGACGAGGATGTTATCCCATGCCGGACCGTTGCCCCATGCAAAGCCCCAGCCGCCCGTCGGAACGATACCGGGAATTGCACCGCGCTCGTCCATGGAAGCACGGATGTGGCGCATCCACTCATAATAGTTGTTTTCGGGTGCGAGGTTGAGCAGCGCGTGCTCGGTGGAAAGGGCAGCGTCTGCCGTCCAGCCGTTCTTTTCTCTGTGCGGACAGTCGGTCGGGAAGTGGTAGAAGTTGGCAAGTGTCGCAACGCGGACCATCGACTGCAGCTTGTTGAGTGTCTCATCGGAGCAGGAGAACGAGCCGCGTTCGTCAAGCTCTGTGTTCATGACGATGTAGGTCAAGAGATCTTCAGTTGCCTGCTCGGCGGTAATGCCCGTGACAAGACAGTAACGGAAGCCGTGATAGGTGAACGCAGGAGACCATTCCTCCACGCCCTCTCCCTTACAGGTATATTCGTCGCGCTGGATATAGAGCGGCAGATTGTAGTATTCGGGACGGACAAAGCGGATATTGTCGACCTTGAAATTGCCGTCTTTATCAATGAATTCGCCGAAGATCATCGAAATCTTCTGTCCTTTTTCACCCTTGACGCGGAGCAGCGGAATACCCGCATAGTTCGTACCGAAGTCAAAGAGGTACCCCTCATCGACCTGCTCACAATGCGCGTAGGTCAGCTTCTGTTCGGGTTTGATGGAGATGGGTGTCAGGCGCGTCCATTCCCTGATCGGGTTTGCCGCACAGACAACGGACTTACCGCGCGGACATTCAGCCTTGACGGCATGTGCCCATGCGCTGTCGTCAAAGTCGGGCAGGTTCCAGCCGTCGATTTCACGGTTTGCGTCGTAACATTCGCCCTGACGCAGATCGTCGTAAATGACGGGAGAGGGTGCCCAGACAAACGATTCGTCACCTTCGATCTCACAGGTGGTGCCGTCTTCATAGGTGAGGGTCAGACAGACCGCAAGCTTCGGTGCGGATCTCCATGCCGCCTTTTCAAAATCCCAGACGTAGCCGCCGAAGCAGTTCTGCATACCGTTGCCAAGCTGGAAGCCGAGCACGTGCTTGCCGGATGCAAATTTGTCGGTGATATCGTAGACATCATAGTCCATGACGTCATCGGGATTGGAAATATACGGGGACATATGACCGCGGGTCAGCTCCTCACCGTCCAGCCAGAAGCGGTAAAAGCCAAGACCGCAGACGGACAGCTCTGCCTTGGTGGGTGTTTTGTCAGTGGTAACGGTTTTGCGCAGATACGGGGATGCGACCCATTCGGTGAGGTTACACATCGCGGTATTCGCGGAAATAAAGCTGCGGGAAAGTTTCATTTTTGTGGTTTCCTTTCTTAATTATGATTGTCTTCATTATAAAGGATTTTGGGGGGATTGTCAAGGGGTTTTGACAAGTAAGAAGCGGACGGCGGCAAATATTCCGTAGGGCAGGGGTTTGCTCCCGCCGATGTGGGAGAACAACATAACGATTTCGTACATCGAATTTTGGGAAATCATTTATTTATTTTATCCGTCATCGCATTTGATGTCGCGGCGGGATGCAATTCGCGGCAGGTATGCCTCACGCCCTTAGGTGTATCGGTGTATAAGACGCGCTTACATAATATCTTATTCCAATTTTCCAAAACCTATGGAAATTCCCTCCATAATATGTTATAATGAAAAAAACGCAATCTGTTGAGGAGGAAAAACTCATGAAAAACGCAAAACTGATTTTGGCAACGGGCAACGGATATCCCGTTTCCACGGAGGAGCAGATTCCGCTGATCAAAAAGGCAGGCTTTGACGGTGTATTCACCGGTTGGTCGGACAACGCGCCGATTGCCGAATGGGCAAAGATTGTCGCTGACAACGGTATGATCTACCAATCCCTGCATGCGCCGTTTAACCGTGCGAATCTGATGTGGGAGCCGGGTGAGGCAGGGGAAGCGGTCACGGACGAGCTGTGCCGGTGTCTCGATGCCTGTGCGGAGAATAACATTCCGATCACCGTCGCGCACGCGTTCATCGGCTTTGATACGCACAATCCCAATGAATGGGGTGTGAAGCGCTTCGGTCGTGCTGCGGAATACGCGAAATCCATCGGCGTGAAGCTGGCGCTGGAAAACACCGAAGGGGAAGAATATCTGGAGCTGCTGATGGAAGCACTGTCGGACAATCCCGCCGTCGGCTTCTGTATCGATACGGGACACGAGATGTGCTACAATCACAGCCGCGATCTTATTACAAAATATGGCTCCCGTCTGATTGCCACGCACTTAAACGACAACGTCGGCATTACCGATGAGAACAACATCACGTGGTTGGACGATGCGCATCTTCTTCCTTTTGACGGCATCGGTGACTGGCAGGGCATTGCAGACCGTCTTTGGGCTGTCGGTTATAGAGGGGAGTTGACCTTTGAGCTGACCTCGCAGAACAAGCCCCAGCGCAATACCCATGACCGTTATGCTGCCTGGAGCTTTGAGGAATTTCTCGCACAGGCATATGAGCGTGCATGCCGTCTGCGCAATCTGTTCTGATAGGATAAAAACATCGCTTTCCTATTGACAATTTTTCAAAACCGTTGTATAATGAGAACATAAAAATATTGATGAATAGGAGAATCCTTATGAAAAACGCAAAACATGTACGTCTTTGTATGGCGGCACTTCTGCTGCTTGCGATGGGTGTGACCTCGGCCTGCGGTGACAGCGAAGCGGGCAAGACCGATGTTGTGACCGATGCGGCTACCGGTAGTGTTACCGAAGCTGTGACCGAGGAAGATCCGGCACTGAAGGACAATCTGCCCGAGCGTGATTTTGGCGGCTACGAGTACAAAATCTACACGCGCGGATGCTGTGCGGGCGGTCACAAGGACGGTGTCTGGCAGCTCGAGGAATCGGGTGAAATCGTTGACGACGCGGTCTTTGCACGCAACAAGGCGGTTGAGGATCGCTTCAACGTCGTCATCCGTGAACCCGAAATGGCGGAAAACGAAGATATTTCCGTGCTCACCAACTCTCTGATGGCGGGCGACGCGATTGCCGACCTTGCGATCCACCATTTCCGCTTCCTCGGCGACCTTGCGCTGCAGCAGCTGTGTGCCGATGCCAATACCTTGGAATATCTCGATTTTGAGAAGCCCTGGTGGAACACCTATCTGATCAAAAACTACTCGATCTTTGACAAGTATTTCGTCATCAACGGTACGGTCAATGTCGACAACATTACCGAAGTCTCGGTCATTCTGTTCAACAAGACCCTGACGCGCAATCAGCTCGATGTCAACTTCTATGATCTCGTCAACGAAGGCAAGTGGACCATCGACAAGATGACGGAAATCGTCAAGTCGTTCGGTGCGGACCTCAACGGTGACGGCAAGATCGAATTTGAAAACGATGAGCTGGCATTCACGGGCAACGCAGGCTTCATGTTCCAGTTCCAGGTTGCCATGGATCAGCCGACGACGCAGATCAACGACGCCGGTGAGCCCGAGCTTTGCATCAACACCGAAAAGATGGCAAACATCGTCAACAAGATGTACGATATGGTCTGTGCATATGACTATTCCGTGGTCAATAACGACGCAGGCTCGCAGGCATTCCTTGACGGTCGTGCGCTGTTCCATGTCGACAAGATCACCTCTTGCGTCAGCGCACAGTTCCGCGAAATGGAAGACGACTACGGTATCATTCCGCTGCCGAAGTACGACGAAGCGCAGGAGACCTACTACTCTCATGCGTCCGCACATGCTGACTGTTTCGCAATCCCCGTCATCAACGAAGACTTCGAGCGCTGCTCCATCATTCTCGAAGCCATGGCGGCAGAGGGCTACAAGACCATCCGTCCGGCAGTTTACGATGTCGCAATCAAGCAGAAGGGCGCACGTGACGAGGACTCCGCAAAGATGATCGACCTCATCTACAACGGCAGAACCGGTGACTTTGCTGACCTTTACGACGAATGGGGTCTTGTCTACACGCTCGACCATATGATCGGACGTCAGCAGTCCAACACATGGGCATCCTATTACAAGACCAACGAAAGCGCATCCGTCAAGCGTCTCGGCAAGGCGGTTGAGGTGTTCTCGTCGTTTGAATAATATCAATGAACATATAACGAAAGAAGAAGCCCGCGCGGCTTCTTTTTTCAAAACATAATAATTAAGAGAGGAAAACAATCATGGCAGAAAAAATCTGGTCAACACTGATTCATTTCGGCACGAACATGTGGAACGAAGAAGGCAACACGCGCGGACGCGAAAACGAACCAGGTGCGGTTGCGTCATCTACCCTGCGTTTTGATTTTGATATGTGGCGCGAGACGCTGGAACAGCAAAAATCGGTCGGCGTCAACATGATCATTCTCGACATCGGAGAGGGTCTGCGCTACGAATCGCATCCCGAGCTTGCGGTAAACGGCTCATGGAGCAGAGAAGCGCTGGAAAAGGAAATCGCCTATGCCAAATCACTCGGCATTGAGCTGATTCCGAAGCTCAACTTCTCCGCATGCCACGACATCTGGCTTGGCGAGTACAGCCGTATGCTGTCGACGCGCGTCTATTATCAGGTCTGTGCCGATCTGATTGCCGAGGTCTGCGACATTTTCAAGCCGCGCTTCTTCCATCTCGGTATGGATGAGGAAACCGAAGCTCATCAGCGCAACTACGATTACTGTGTCATCCGCAATCACGATCTGTGGTGGAAAGACCTGTACTATCTGATTGACTGCACCGAACGCGGCGGCGCAAGACCTTGGATCTGGTCGGACTATATGTGGGATCACCGCGAAAAGTTCCTTGAAAAGATGCCGCGCGATGTCATTCAATCCAACTGGTACTATTCCATGGGCTTTGGCGACGATGCGGGCGAGTGGCACAAGAATGTGCTGTCCTGCTTTGATCTGCTTGACCGTCACGGCTACGATCAGATTCCGACCGGCAGCAACTATTCCACGCCCGACAATATGCTGGCGCTGACGAAGTATTGCACCGAGCACATTTCCGATGACCGTCTGATGGGCTTTATGCAGGCACCGTGGATGATGACCTACGAATGGGGTCACCAGCGTCAGCGCATCCGTGAGGGTGTCGATCAGCTTGGAGAATCGAAGCGGTGGTTTGAGGGACGATGAATTGTAAGGATTGACGCAGGCGGTAACGGTGCGCACCTGCGTCTTAGCCTTCCCTGGTGAGGGAAGGTGGATTTCGAGAAAATTGCCCCGCAATTTTCGCGAAAGACGGATGAGTCGTCAGCAAGGCGGCAAAGCTGTAGCACATAAAGTGATGAGAATTATGCATCCTTTTTGTTGTAATTCACTGCATCAGCAAAAGAAAGAAGCAACAAGGGAACGACTCATCCGTCAAACGCCCCGGGTGCGTTTGACACCTTCCCTCGCCAGGGAAGGCTTGGAACGAGTGCGCACATCACCGTGATCTCCTGACCCCAATATCAAAAATTCACCAAAAATTTTTCCATTCCATCGAACCAAATCATCATTTCTCCGACTTTATAGGTGAAAGCGCTTTTAAGCAACAAAAAATCCACGGGAAAGGAGGAATCCCTTTGCAGCCGAATTTTGATGCAGTTTCCGAATATACCGAAGAGCTGCTTGCGTGGGTAATCCGCCGATGCGAGCGTATCGAGGATGCCGAAGACCTTGTCAGCGAAACACAGCTGGCGGCGTTGTCGTATCTTGCACGTGGCGGGGTGATCGACGATCTTCGCGCGTGGCTGTTTTCGGTTCTGCGGCGGCGGTGGAACGACTGTCTGCGGCGCAGGTACCGCTCTGTTACCGTGTCGATCGGCGAGGACTTTGACATTGCCGACGATATGGAAATCGACGGTGATCTTCTGCGCTCGGAAACAGCGGAGGAGGTACGGCGCGCGGTTGCATATCTTGGTGAGCAGTACCGCACGATTCTTGTGCGTCACTACTTCCGCGGGGAAACGGTTGCCGATATTGCCGCATCCCTTGGGATTCCATCCGGAACCGTCAAAAGCCGACTCGATTTCGGTCGGAAACAGATGAAGAAAGGAATGGAAACAATGAAACCTTATTCGGAGCAGGCAATGATCCCGCGGTTTTTGAAAATCTGCAACAGCGGTTCGTGCGGTGCAAACATGGAGCCGATGACGATCGTGGAGCATGATGTTCTCGGACAGAATCTCCTGATCGCGGCGTATGAAAAACCGATTTCAGTCACCGATCTTGCAAAAGCGGTCGGTGTTGCAGCGGCGTATGTCGAGCCTGTTGTTGACAAGCTGGTACGCGAGCAGTTGATGAAGCGGATGGGCTACTGAAAAATAATCGCAAAAATTTGCAGCTTCTTTGTCCCGAACCTCCTCGTCGATGGTTTCGTGACAATCGTAATGAGAACCAGGCTG
>JAFYTT010000061.1 GCA_017558715.1 Clostridia bacterium
CAGCCTATGACAAGTATCTGCCGCGTCTCAAAGAAATCGGTGCATTCCGCCACAATGCCGGTGAGCAGGAATACCGCTGGTATTTCTATCTGCACACCCCGGCGTATGATTGGCGCAGCATTTGGATGGCAAACAAGGACTACCCGCAGATTCTTTCCTGCGGCTCCAAAGCACTGATTTATGCCATGGAAGAACCGATTTTGCGCTTCTCCTCAGGTCATACACCGACGGAACTTGATGCCACCGATGGGTATCCCAAAGCGACCGTCTGGCCGTGCGATGTGACAGCGTTCGGAGAATATCACCGACAGTCCGAGCTTCATCCGCGTGAGCATTCCGAAAAGTGCCGTGTGCTTACCGATATCGCTATGAATGCCGCACTGTCCGATGATGAAAATACCCGTCTGCTCTGTGCGGAACTGGCACATGAGGGATATATTGAAAAACACGGTGACAGCTTTGTCAGCCGTGTTCCCGTCACCGATGCCCGCGCCCGTGCGTTGTTTGCCGAATTGGAGACAGAACTGCAAACAACCCTCGAATCCCCCTCAAAGAAGCTCTATGACCGCGTCTCCGACGTGGTAAAGACGACACTGCCCCCGCAGCTTGCCGACTATACGCACGGCTTTACCGTGACCTGGCTCGGATTTTTGGAGGGTGCATTATTTGCCGAGGCACTGTACGAGGACGGTTTTCTGATGATTCCGGAAGAACATGACAACCGCCCATACGCATGTGAAATTGTACTTCACGATTAAAAGAATAAACACAGCAGCCGCAGGTTGGAAGAATTTCCGCCTACGGCTGTGATGTTTTTGGGGAAGGTATCCTATTGTTCCGTGTTCGGGCGGCGTTCCGAAATTCACATCGACACAGAGCCTTTATAAATGACAACACCGCATAAAAATACAGACAACCGTATCCCTCAAAAAAGAATTTCCGACCGAGACGCCAACGCATTTCAGTCGGAAATGATTTCTAAATACTTTTTAGTTTTTCATCAAAAAGAGACATCTTCCGTTTTTCCACAATGTTCACAGATTTCTATAAAATTCTTCAAAATTTTAAGATTTCATGTGCGCACCTGTGGGAAACCACGCAGAGACATCGGTTCCGCTTGTGGAAAACCCTTTGGAAACTGTTGAAAATACAGTGTTTTCAAGCATTTGTTTTCCACATTTCCCACAGAATGGGTTGTGGAAAAGTCTCTCGAACAAAATTTCCCAACACATTTGACGATACAAGGGTGCATCGTTTTACGCCGTCGTGTTTTCCACAGGCAGAGGACTTTTGTCGGAATTATTCCAGATCAGCAAACTTTTCGATGTACTTATCGAGCTTTTTCTGTGCCGATTTTTGAATAGATGCGGTTTTCGATGCAAGATTATTGTTACCTGTCTGAACGATCGTCGAAATCGTGGACATCAGACCGGTAATACCTGCAACATAGTCAAGGGAATAAACCTTGGAATCAAAGAGGATATCGATCATTTCCTTGGACTTTTCGTCACGCAGGATCTTTTCGTCAAGGAATACTTCATAGAAGCTCGGCGTCAGCGTGAACATCGATTCATAAGCCAGTGCCTCGGTCAGAAGGGATGTCTTATGCTCGTCGGGAACGGTCGTCGGAATGACCAGCGGCATGATGTCAACGTGCGTCATGCAGTAATAGCTATCCTGAGCCGCATCGATCTTCGGAATCGGCAGAACACCGAAGTCGGTCTTCATGTCACGCAGGTCAACGGTATCACCGAAGGTACCGGTTCTGAACAGTGCGCGGTTCTCGGAGAAGATCTTGGTGGCTTCCGTCCAGATCGTTTCTGTGGTCAGGTCGTTTGCGTGCGTACCGTCGTCCATGATGATGACCGATTTCTTGTCGCAGAGAACCTCAAAGACATCTTCAAAGATGTTGTAAATGGCAGCGTCTTCGATATCAGAGGTATAGGTCTTGCCGTCATAGCCGATCGAATCACGACCGGATGCCAGGAACAGATACCAGCCGGCAATGTTTTCACTGATCAGACCGTACTGATCGGCAACGGTCATCGCACCGTCACCGTTGACGTCCTTTGCAACATCGCGGATCATACCTGCCATCGTTTCCCATGTCCACTGATTGTTTGCAACCAATTCATACGGATCGGGATAATCAAACTGGGTGTACAGCGTCTTGTTGTACAGAACCGCCATTTCGCGCAGTTCATCACGGATACTGATATCGCCTGTCGCGCAGAACAGCTTTCCGTGGATGGCAAGGTCCTGAATACGCTGATCCCACCACGGCTGATCCAGCTGCATTTCCTCAACCGCGTTCAGATCAAGGAAGCAGCCCTGCTGTGCCAGCGCCATCAGTTCACCGATGTTGCTCGGGAATACGATATCGGTAAAATCATCCGCTGCCTGAATGTTCTTGCGTACCGTTGCATTGGTGTCGGGAAGCGTGATCAGACTCGTTTTGATGTTGTACGCTTCTTCCACGGCAAGATTGCGCTTATAAATCGCATCGTTGAGGGTATCGCCGTTCTCACCCTCCGACCAGTACGCAACCTGCTTGAATACAACATCATTGTCAACCAGCACGGACATACGGTATTCGTAACCGCCGAAGTCCTCAATCGCCGGAGCCACATTGGCATACGCCAGACGCGGGTCGACCTCCTCTGTCACCACGGCTTCCGTTTCC
>JAFYTT010000062.1 GCA_017558715.1 Clostridia bacterium
CTCCCGATCTGATGCGCCGTGCGGCAGCGGAAATGAACATGACCGAGATTATCTCCGTCTACGGTCAGACCGAAGCGTCTCCCGGCTGTACGATGGGTGAGGTCAATGAAGATATCGATCACCGTGTCGAAACGGTCGGTTCCGCGTTCCCCGGTGTTGAGTGCCGCATCATCGATCCCGAAACGGGTGAGGAGCTGCCCGACGGCGAAAACGGTGAATTTGTCGCGCGCGGCTTCAACATCATGAAGGGATATTACAAGATGCCGCAGGCAACCGCACAGACCATCGACGAGGACGGCTGGCTGCACTCCGGCGACATCTGCTGCAGAACGCCCGACGGCTATTACAAGGTCACGGGTCGTCTGAAGGACATGATTATCCGCGGCGGCGAAAACCTCTATCCGCGTGAGATCGAAGAATTCTATCTGACGCACGAAAAGGTTCGTGACGTGCAGGTGGTCGGTGTGCCCGACAAGACCTTCGGCGAGGAATGCTGTGCATGGATCATTCTCAAAAAGGGTGAGGAAGCAGACGAGGCGGAAATGCGTGCATACGGCAATTCCCACATGGCAAAGCACAAGGTTCCGCGTTACTTCATGTTCGTCAAGGAATTCCCGATGAATGCCGCAGGTAAGATTCTCAAGTACAAGATGAAGGAGACTTCGGTCGAGCTTCTGGGGTTGAATAAATAATCGCACAGACTGAATAAATTTCCGAATAAATTTTTCAAAAACTATTGACAAGCGGTTTTTGTTGTGCTATAATAATTGTCAACAAAAGAAAAAAGGCTATGACGAAGACGGATGCATACAATCCCTTCACAGAGAGTCGGGGACGGTGAAAACCCGACAGGTCATGTGTGCTGATCCCATCACTTCCGAGCCGGAGATCCCAAAGAACGTGTTGTTTGAGTAGGTTCTTCCGTGATTGCTGCGTAAAAGCATAGGACGTGACAGCGTCCGAGAGCGGCACGAATTTTCGTGCAATTTGAGTGGTACCGCGGGTATGATTTTATCAGACTCGTCTCAAAGCAATGAGACGGGTCTGTTTTTCTTTTGTCAGATCATTTCAATACTGTAAAGGAGAAAAACACCATGAACACGAACACAACAATGATGCAGATGAATGAGATCGCTTCCCGTATCAAGGAGCTGCGTGAAATTATGGGCTGGACGCAGGAAGAGCTCGCGGCGAGAATCGACATTTCGCCCGATGATTACCGTGCGTACGAATCCGCATCTGTCGACATTCCGTTCTCGTTCATTCACAAATGCTCGCTGGCGTTTGACGTCGATATGGCAGAACTGATCGAAGGCCGTGCCGCTAATCTGACCGGCTATACCGTAACGAGAGCAGGTAAGGGTCAGGAAACCGCCAAAGAAGACGGCATCGAGATCAGCCACCTGGCACCGAAGTTCCGTGACGCGATTGCACAGCCGTACTACGTCCGCTACGAATATTCTGCCGCACAGCAGAACAAGCCCATGCACCTCGCAACACACTCCGGTCAGGAGTTTGACTATGTCCTCTCGGGCAAGCTCAAGGTACAGGTCGGTGACCATACGGAAATCCTGTGCGAGGGCGACTCCATCTATTATGACTCCTCAAAGCCCCACGGTATGATCGCCGTTGACGGTGCCGACTGCGTGTTCTGTGCCGTTGTCCTGCCGGGTGAAAAGACGCAGGAAAATGAGGTTCGCCGCAGTATTGTCACCGCAAAGAAGTCCCAGCCCTTGATGTGCGAGGAATTTGTGGAGCTTCACGAGGACGAAAACGGCGCGCTGCTGGATCTGAAGTTCAAGAACACCGAACGCTTCAACTTCGGTTTCGATATCGTTGACAAGATCGCCGATGCCTATCCCGATAAGCTTGCGATGATTCACATTGATAACAAGGAAGTGGAACGCCGCTTTACCTACAAGGATATCAAGCGCGCGTCCAATCAGACCGCTCATTATTTTGCATCGCTCGGCATCAAGCGCGGCGACCGTGTCATGCTGGTGCTCAAGCGTCATTATCAGTTCTGGTTTGCGATGGTCGCGCTCCACAAGCTCGGTGCGATTGCCATCCCCGCAACCAATCAGCTCAAGGAACACGACTTTGAATACCGCTTCAATGCGGCAGGTGTCTGTGCGCTCGTTTGTACGGGTGACGGCGACACCGCGGAAATCGCACAGCGCGCGGCTGCAAACTGCCCGCAGGTCAAGAACCTCATCATGGTAAGCAATGACAGAGTTCTCGACGGCTGGCACGATTTCAATACCGAATTTTCCCGCTTCTCCTCGCACATGGAGCGTCCCGCCGACTGTGCCGCAGGCGATGAAACCGCGCTGATGTTCTTCACGTCCGGCACGACGGGCAACCCGAAGATGGCGGCGCACAAGCACACGTATGCGCTCGGTCATTTCGTCACCGCGAAATACTGGCACTGCTGTGAACGCGACGGTCTGCATCTGACCATCTCCGATACCGGCTGGGGCAAGTCCCTGTGGGGCAAACTCTACGGTCAGTGGGAATGTGAGGGCGCAGTCTTTGTCTACGACTTTGACCGTTTCGATGCGGCAAAGATCATGCCGATGTTCGCAAAGTATCAGATCACGACGTTCTGCGCACCGCCCACCATGCTCCGTATGCTGGTCAAGGAGGATCTGTCCAAGTACGATCTTTCTTCCATCCACCACATGACAACGGCAGGCGAAGCACTCAACCCCGAGGTCTACAACCAGTTCAAGCAGGCAACGGGTCTTGAAATCATGGAAGGCTTCGGTCAGACGGAAACCACGCTGATCATTGCCAACCTGCTCGGTACCACACCGAAGGTCGGCTCGATGGGTCTGCCGTCTCCGCAGTTTGATGTCGATATCGTCGATCCCGACGGCAATTCTCTGCCTGCGGGTGAAGTCGGTGAAATCGTCATTCACACGGATAAAGAAGTTCCCGTCGGTCTGTTCAGAGAATACTATCAGGATACGGAAAAGACCGATGAGGCATGGTATGACGGCATGTATCACACGGGCGATACCGCGTGGAGAGACGAAGACGGTTACTTCTGGTATGTCTCCCGTATCGACGACGTCATCAAGTCCTCCGGCTACCGCATCGGTCCGTTCGAGATCGAATCGGTCATCATGGAGTTGCCGTATGTTCTCGAATGCGGTGTTTCCGCGGTTCCCGATGAAGTTCGCGGACAGGTCGTCAAGGCGAGCATCGTTCTGACCAAGGGTACCGAGGGTACGGATGCGCTGAAAAAGGAAATCCAGGAATACGTCAAGTCGCATACCGCACCGTATAAATATCCGCGTGTCATCGTCTTCCGCGACGAGCTGCCGAAGACCATTTCCGGCAAGATCCAGAGAAACAAGCTCTGATCCCGAAACTGCGGAAAATCCGAGAAAATCAAGAAAAAATCCCTATAATATATTGACAAATTCAGTCAGGGTATGATATAATATACCATATAAAGGCGTTGACGGGGAGAATCCCGATCGGACTTTACACAGAGAATGCGGCGTCGGAATTGCTGTTCCGGGGGTGGAAGCCGCTTGAAGTCTGCCGACGATTTGTAGCCTCCGAGCCGATGAGAAGAAAGGATACCGTATGCATCATTTTGCATGGCGGTATGCGAGTAGAACTCATCCGTGATTGCTGCGTGAATGCATACGGCTTGTAAAAAAAGAGCCTGAGTGGTACGGTGGGAAACTGCCGTGCAATTTGAGTGGTACCGCGGGTATGTTCCATTTCACCGAGGTTATGATAGGATGAAATGATGATAGCTCGTCTCAAAGAAATCATATCTTTGAGGCGGGCTTCTCTGTGTTTTTTCAGAACCGTATGACCCGCCTGCCATAAAATGATAAGGAGTATGAACCCATGCAGAATGCTACCGGCCTGGAATTCAAAATCCGGGAAATGGCGCAGCGTATTCACACGCTCCGCGAAATCATCGGTCTGTCTACTGCCGAAATGGCGGCGAAGACGGGCATTTCCGAACAGGAATACATCGACTGCGAAACGGGTCTTTCCGACCTGAACTTCGCGTTCCTTTACCGCTGTGCGCTGGCACTCAATGTCGACGTTACCGATATCATTGAAGGTACCAGCCCGCGTCTGGCAGGATACACCGTTACCCGCCGCGGAGAAGGTCAGGAAATCCAGAAGGCACACGGCATGACGTATTACAACCTCGCGTCTGCCTTCATGAACAGAATCGCGGAACCGCTGTATGTCGTTTCCGACTATAACGAAGCGGCACAGAATGCCGATATCGAGCTGACCTCGCATGACGGTCAGGAATGTGATATCGTCATTTCCGGTGCCCTCAAGGTGCAGGTCGGCGACCACTTTGAAGTGCTGCATGCAGGCGATTCCATTTACTACGACTCCTCCGTCCCGCACGGTATGATTGCCGTTGAGGGTCAGGACTGCTGCTTCTACGCAATCGTTCTCAACCCTGCAAGTGAAGCGATGCCCAATGAGGTCTTTGCGCACGGTACAGCGACAAGAGCGGTTGTCAAAGAGCAGACACCCAAGCAGAAGGACAACACCTACCGCGTCTGGGAAGATTTTGTCATTCCGACCGAGGACGAAAGCGGCGTGCTGAAGGCAATCGATTTCAAGAATACCGATCACTTCAACCTCGCCTTTGATGTCATTGACCGACTGGGCAGAGAAAAACCCGACAAGGTTGCCATGGTGCATGTTGCCAAGGACAAGACGGCACAGACCTTTACCTTTGCCGATATGAAGCGTGCGTCGTCCCAGACTGCGAACTACTTCAAGTCGCTCGGCATCGGACGCGGCGACCGTGTCATGCTGATCCTCAAGCGTCATTACCAGTTCTGGTTCTCGATGCTGGCACTGCATAAGCTCGGTGCGATTGCGATTCCCGCAACGAATCAGCTCAAGGAGCATGATATCACCTACCGCTGCAACAAGGCGGGCATCAAGATGATCATTTCGACGATGGATGACGGCGTTCCGGAACAGATCGAACTGGCGCTGCCGCATGCTCCCACCGTCGAGCAGAAGGTCATTGTCGGCGGTCACCGTGACGGCTGGCATCCCTTCGACGATGAATATGCACTCTACACCGGCAAGTTCGACCGCACCGAGGATGCTCCCGGCGGCGACGATCTGATGCTGATGTACTTCACCTCCGGCACGACGGGCAATCCGAAGATCGCAATGCACAACTACAAGTATCCGCTCGGTCATTTTATCACTGCGAAATACTGGCACTGCGTCAATCCCGAGGGTCTGCATCTGTCCATGTCCGATACCGGCTTGGCAAAGGCGGCGTGGGGTAAGATTTACGGACAGTGGCTGTGTGAGGCAGGTCTGTTTGTCTATGACTTTGACCGTTTCGATGCATCCGATATTCTGCCGATGTTCGCACAGTACGGCATTACGACGTTCTGCGCACCGCCCACCATGCTCCGCATGATGATCAAGCAGGATATCTCCAAATACGATTTCTCCTCGGTGAAACACATGACCACCGCCGGCGAGGCACTGAACCCC